>JAGLUC010000331.1 GCA_023134955.1 Methylococcales bacterium
GAACCACCGACCCCGGCATTATGAAAATGAACCTGAGAAACGCACCTCCTTATTAATCAATTACTTATGGCGCTTGCCTGCCCATAATTGACTGTAAATAACAGTAAAATTGCCTTAATTTGGTACAAATCTGGTACACCCTAGTTTTAAACACTATTCAAATACCAAAGTAATTTGGGTTAAAAAGATGTTTTCCATTTTGTGCCACTGCCGATTGCTCTCGGTTCTTGAGATTATGCACGCGTCAACCGACATATATCATTTTTTTTAGGAGCTTATTATGAGCAAGAACACACCACCAAATGGCCCAAGTACAACTGGTAATCCTTCTGGCGGCGGCCGAGGTAACAATACCCCCAAGGGTAAATAAAGATGTTTTATATTAGTGGGTGATGACTATCCGTCACTCACTAATATTTTAATCTTAAATACTATCTGAGATAATGTTTGAATTAACGGGTGTAGGAGTATTAGCTTTTAAGGATTTCCAATACTGGAAGTAGTCGCTATATGAAGACTTAAGATGTTTCTTAAATTCTGAACGCACTTCTTCCTTTGAAGTAAGAAGAATGTAATTAATGATCTCTGATAAATAATATCCTAAGAAGAAACCATCTCTTTCTAGATCATTATCACTCAAATCAGCTAATATTTTTAATGTATCAAAGCTTGGTTTTCCACTATCACTTATTATTTTTCTAATATGCCTCATGGCATCTGCTTCATCAAGATTTGACTCTAAAGAGTATTTAATAGATAGCTCATTGATGCTTGTTAGATTGAGATTCTTCATCCATGATTTAATCCATACTTTTTTAGGACTATTATCAACAGAAAATAAATCGTTAAATAATGAGTTATGCTCCAATTTTCCATAATGCCATAGTAGCTCTACATCAAAACACGACATGATATATAACAGAACTCTAACTTGAAATATGGAATAATAAGCATGCATTTCATTGTTCGATAGTCCGGCATTCAATGAATTAATTTCATCTTTTAAAATACTATCTATACTACTGCTTCTAATTAGTTCCTTTATTGCTTCTGGTGAATTGGAGTTCCGCTCAAGTTCTTCATCCAAGAGCCCAAGTTCAATAATTGTCTTCCTAAAAACAGGAAACAATTCATCAGGAACCCCACTTGCATTGAAACCTTCTACTAGAACACGCCATGTATTCACTCCATATAAATCTGAACAAGAATCATAATTTATCTTAGACTGTGAAAGCTGATCATCAATTTTAGAAATTGTCTTCTTTGAAAGGTGATGTTGTCCATTGACAGCATTTAATAGAGTTTTTTCTGAAATTCCTACTATAGGAGTTACTTGAGAAATTATTTTTCGGGGTAATCCTTTGCCAACTACACGAGCTAACTCTTCAAGTGGGATTAGTATCATTGATTAATTCGATATTGTTTTAGTTTTATTCAAGTTCATGCTGATTCTATATCAACGATTGGTGCACACTAGCATATGGTACAAATCTGGCACAGTTAAATAATGAATATTTGCTGAGAGTCGTTTTAACTGTTTGATTAAATTGAGAATAAAAAGGGGTCGGTGACAAGTAAGAACTATTTACATTATTGAATGCTTCTCATTTGTCACCGCCCCCTTTAATTACATAACAAAAGGCAATACTAGTGATCAAGGTCGTATACGAGGCAACCGATACAACATAGCTCGCGATGCCAGACCTCCGAAATCAAGGCTAATTGGTATCTATGCAGCCGATACAATGCACAAACATTTAAACAACTACCTAGATCTAAACCGTAACGAATGGCCAGAAGGTATCTGGTTTCATCGGTATGGCTTCGGTAGTAATGACAAGAAGGCTTGGGGTAACTTATTTAAAAATATACTTGATGAAGGATTTCAGCTCAAACCACCACCCATGAGCCTCCATGGAGCGACATTTCGAAATAGCTGTGTAAAACAGTGGCGAAAAATTCGCGATTATATGGATATAGATTTATCGGATTCATTAAACTAATAAGCCAGTATTCCCGTTACGTATACGTATACGTAACGTCGAGGATAGAATTCCGTATACGTTACGGGTATTAGCCGTAACAGTTACCTAGAGCTTACCTATAACTACTGGTCAAACATTGGTAGCGCACTGGTTAATCTCCGGTTAATCTCCGGTTAATCTCCGGTTAATCTCCGGTTAATCTCCGGTTAATCTCCGGTTAATCTCCGGTTAATCTCCGGTTAAGTTCCGGTTAAGTTCCGACCCCTCGGAGTTCTGTCAATAACTATACGCATCAAACTCAAATTTGACACTGGAGTCATCAAGAGTAGTAAATTGGTACGAATGACCGTTAACGACGGCGGTCTTTTAACGCTTGAACTCAGTTGACCACAATACAGAGCGAAGCGGCGTATTGTTGGTCAACTGCAGTGACTTGTTGGGCTCAATAGCTACGCTCACAACTTATTCAGTATCGGAAGGCTCTTGATCCTTGAGCTCATCAAACTTAGATGCCATCGTAGGGTTGCGCCTAGTCAGCTTCTTGATTGTTACGTCCTGCGCCTTGTTGTTTGCAAGACGAAGGTTCCGATCAGTTCCGAGCAGGGCATCCTTCGTTTTCTGCAAATGGTCGATTGACTTATCAATCTCATCGATTGCTGTTTCAAATTTCCTAGAGGCAAGGTCATAGTTCTTTGCGAATGCGGTCTTGAATTTATCGAGGTCGTTTTCGAAGCTTGTTATGTCGACGTTCTGTGCTTTAACGAGTGCAAGCTCCGTCTTGTATTCAAGCGACTTCATCGACGCGTTACGCAGCAGCGTAATGATTGGAAGAAAGAACTGCGGCCGAACTATGTACATCTTCGGGTAACGGTGAAACACATCGACGATCCCAGAATTGTAAAGTTCACTGTCGGGTTCCAGCATAGAGACCAGCACTGCGTATTCGCACCCCTTCTCAGTGCGATCCTTGTCGAGTTCCTTTAGAAAGTCCTCGTTCCTTTTCTTAGCTGCTGTGGTATCGCTTTCGTTCTTCATTTCAAACATGATCGAAACAATCTCAGTACCAGCTTCGTCCGAGTCGCGAAAAATGTAGTCGCCTTTGCTACCAGTGCTTGCGTCGTTGTCTTTCTCGAAATAGGCCCTCGGAAACGCTGTCGCTCGAATACGGTTGAACTCGGTTTCGCAGTGCTGTTCAAGAGTTTCACCAACCATCTTGGTCGACAGACGGGCTTTCATATCTCGGAGACGCTCAATCGCGTCGTCGCGATCCTTGATCTGTGTCTCGTACTTATCCTTAAGCGACTTCTCGGCAAGTTGCTTTTCAAGCTCCGCTTGCTTAAGGCCGTTCTTTAGTTCGTCGCGCTCCTTCTCAACAATACTGACTGCCTCATTGATTGCGAGCTTCTGCGTAATTTCTTTGGTATCGAGCTTCGCCTTTAGATCTTGAATCTCTGTGTCCTTCTTCGCAGCGGTCTCTTGGAGTTCCTTCGAGAGCTTGACGTCGGCTAGCTTTGAAGCGGTTTCATTATCTTGCTTCGCCTGCTTCAGTTCGCTGACAAGCTCGTCGCGTTCTTTTTCCACAGTGTTTAGGGCCTGAGTCACAGCAAGTTTCTGCGCAGTCTCACCCGCATCTAGTTTCGCCTTCAATTCTTGAATCTCAGCATCCTTGGTAGCGGCAGCCTTCTGCATTTCGCTGCCAACTTTTTCCATAGCGAGCTCAATCGCATTTAACTTATCCTTCTCGGCCAGCTCAAGCCTCTCATGCAGTTGCTGATCGAATTCGCTATCGCGAACCTGCTTCAGAATATCCGCATACCCAGCTTCGTCAACCTTGAATGCCTTCCTGCAGTGTGGGCAGTTGATTTCATGCATATCTAATTCCTCTCCTTATCAACGAATATACGTATGGGTGCATTCTTTGGCGCTTCGGTGACTTTCAGCAATTTATCAATGGTACCGAACGTCCGAAATAAGTGGCGGTGCGTTTCTTGCGAAGTCCAAGCTACCGCCTTTTGCTGGCGAACCTAATTGACTTGATAGGCATTTTATCTTTTCTCCTTTAGCCATTTCCAAAATTCTTTCGATATCCATCCTTGACGGTCAGTAGTATCCAAGCGACATATGAAAAGGTTGCCGCCAGGCTCTACCAGCGGTTGTAAACGTTCTTGCCATTTGTTCGCATCGGAAGATGTATAGACTACCCAGTAGCTGGTGTTTAATCTAAACCAATCAAGTGCCAGATCCATTTTATCCTCTACTTTATCAGCATCTATACCCTTTTTAGTAGAAATGTAAATACTATAATATGAAGCCACGATTATTCTCCTTGCTCATTACTAGCAGAGGTTAATCGATTATTTTCTGGTTTATCTGGCTTAAGAGCATTTGCCTTTTCTTCTTCACTATCAGTAATAGGCTCTGCTAGAGTTTTATCACTTTGATCTACGTTGATAACACGCTCGTTTTTACTTCCTAGACGCAATTGTTCATGGACTAGAAATTCAGCACCCTCTAGCAGTGCAGCTTGAGGGTTTTTGTCTGCAAACGAAATTAGTCTCCAAATCATTACAAAACATAATATGAATATAAAAAATAGAGCTAGAACAGAAATCCACGGGATTTGAACAGACCATGAAATTGCTGCCATGGATAAAGCGACAATTATTAGCACAATGGATACTTTACCGACGACACCGCCTTTAAGCTTAACCTTTGAGACGCTGCCTAGAATTTCTTCTACATTAAATGTCATATTTCTATCTCATTTTTTGCCTAACGTTAAGGGTAATGAGCGCGACGGTTTTTCGCGTTGCACTTGACCCGCTTGTTAACTGGTTTCACTCTTATTTACTGAGCTAATTTCTCTTCTGATTTTTGCTAGCTCTTTATTTGTTTTATCTAATTCTTTTACTATCTTTGGCCCCCAGTTATGATCGCTTGAATCAGTAAGCTTAAAACACTGGATATCTAGTTTGCTTACACTTACTAGGCATTTTGAAGAAGGTCTTATACTATTTTTTCTTTTATATTTTGTTTTAATAGTTATTGGGATTTCTCCAATAAACTTAACAAGGCCACCATACTGCCCCCATGTAAGCACTAGTGATTGTTCAGGTGCCATATACGGAATACCAATTATAATTGGGCCATCTTTCATTGCCTCAGGCATATCTTTAGGTATATCAATTCCGTATGCCCTAGTAGGAAGTGGCCTATCAGAACTAAATGTAATGTCACTGGCTGGGCCTTTACCGATATTTTTTATTATTAAATTAACAACTGATGGTCGTTTTTTGTCTGTGTCTGCATAAACAATTACTTCAGGGTCTGTAACGGATCTGTAAACAACATAAGTCACAGTTGCAGATGCACATGCAATGAGCACCATCAATAATGATATCCAGTCACCAGCCTCCATATCTTCTCCGTGCTTATACAGTTAACAACTCAGTTTACGGGATTTTGCGAAGCGCAGCGTAGAAAAATTCCTGTGCAGCTCCTTGTATGGTTTAATTTCCATGATATACAACTCCAATGTAAAGTGAGGCTCGTAACCTGTTACCAGCAAGTTACCGGTTCAGTAATCCGATGAGCGAAAGGTCTAAAAGACCGTTAACAAGCGTGGATGCTGAGCCGACCCGATTTATTAACTCGAACAGTCGAATGAGCCTCGAGCTCGAATTTAGCAAGATGGAGTCACTATGGCAAATCTTAAAAAGAGTAAAACGGTAGTTAACGTTGGTGTGGATGTGGGCAAGCAATTCTTAGATGTTTGTATTCACGAAAAAGCCTTGCACTGGCAAGAAGACAATACGATCGAAGGTATTAAACGCATACTCAAGCGTTTATCCTACTATAAGGTCGAACGATTAGTGATGGAGGCAACGGGGCGTTATGAATTTGAATTAGCACAGGCCGCCTATGGGCGCGGTATTCCCGTATGTATCGTTAAGCCCTTGCGAGTACGGCGCTATGCTGGTGCCATTGAGCAACTAGCGAAAACCGATAAAATTGATGCTGCATTGATTGCTGAATTTGCCTTCAAGGTGCAGCCAAAAGTAACACCGCAAAAGAGCAAAAATCTAATAGCAA
>JAGLUC010000332.1 GCA_023134955.1 Methylococcales bacterium
GCTGAGGCTTATGGGTAATCAGGTAGATGTATAAATATAGGTCAAGGGGTCAGCCAGCTTTAAATTCCAAACCAAAAAATCAAGTTGACCCCTTGATTCCCCAAATGTAAATACCCTTAAACCGCATCAATCTAAACTGGAAAATATTTAAAATTACAAGACAGTCAGAAACCAGATAATTACATCTTTTAAAGACACCATACACCGCCTGAAAATAAAACACATGACCCAAATGGGTCAAAATTAAAATTAATTTTTAATAACTCTAAGGTATCGCAGGGGTAAAAAGGACGATTGAGCAAGGTTGACAATTCAATCGGGTGGTTCCTGTGTCAGAATAGTATTGTCTGAATATTTATTAACTTATCCATACTCTTACACATGCTGCCCTGCACACCAGCCTGAAGACCATGCCCATTGAAAATTGTATCCACCTAACCAGCCTGTTACATCTAACACTTCACCGACAAAATATAAACCTGAGACCTTTTGACTTTGCATGGTTTTGGATGAGATTTCAGTGCAATCAATTCCGCCTAAGGTGACTTCGGCTGTTCTGTAGCCTTCTGTGGCATTGGGTTTTATTTGCCATTGTTCAATTGTCCGGGCTATTTTTTCAATCTGTTTGTTTGAAATATTTTGTAATGAGATGGTCAATAACTGGGGTTTAATTAATGCTTCAATCAATCGTTTAGGCAGCCATTCAGACAATATGGTTTTTACCTGTAGATTGATATTTTTAGATCGTTTTTCTTGTAAGATTGTTGTTACATCTAAATCGGGTAATAAATTAATAGTTACTGCTTCTCCAGGTCGCCAATAAGATGACATTTGTAATATTGCAGGACCACTCAGCCCTCTGTGAGTAAAAAGTATATTTTCTTTAAAACTTTGCCGTGAATTGCTGACTACGCACGGTACTGCAATACCTGATAAAGCCGAGTATTTTTCTTTATCATTTGTTTGTAGGGTAAAGGGAACAAGACCGGCAGATACAGGTAGAATATTAATATTAAACTGCTCGGCTATTTGGTAGCCAAAAGCAGTTGCGCCCATTTTTGGAATAGATAAACCGCCTGTGGCGACAACTATCGACTGACATTGAATGATTTGTTTAGCTGTTTTTAGTTGAAAGGTTTCATCAGCTAGTTGCTTTATATTTTGAATGTTTGTATTCAGTTGAATAGTTACATCAGCCTTTTGGCATTCTGTTAACAACATATTCAAAATATCTTTTGCGCTATCGTCACAAAACAATTGTCCATGATTACGCTCATGAAAAGGGATTTTGTATTGGTCAATTAAGGCTAAGAAATCCCATTGAGTAAATTGACTTAGCGCCGATTTACAAAAATGTGGATTCTGGGAAATATAATTTTCTGCATCTACCGAATAATTAGTGAAATTACATCGTCCTCCACCCGACATCAGGATTTTCTTACCTGCTTTATTAGCACTGTCTAGCACTAATACTTTACGTCCGCGTTTTCCTGCTTCACTGGCACACATTAAACCTGCTGCACCTGCACCAATAACCACAACATCCATTTTTAGCATTGCTGAATCCATAAAAGGTTAATAAGCCCACCCCCCATACCAAAATCAGAATGATATTGAGCGATTAAGCCAAAATTTTGTGCCAGTCTGTATTGCAACCTAGTACTCCGGCAACATTGGTTTGATTAATAAATAATGAATTTTTTTAATCATGTAGCCTGTATGAAACGAAGTGAAATAGTGTG
>JAGLUC010000333.1 GCA_023134955.1 Methylococcales bacterium
GTATTTTTGCTAAACCTTCCAAAGCAATTTTAGACACCCCATATGCTGCACTATAAGCCTTGGCATCTCGAGCCATAGAATCGCCAGTAAAGACAATAGAAGCATGTTTACTTTTTTGCAAAACAGGCAGCAATACACGACTTAATAAAAAGGGAGCGTTTAAATTGACATTTAAAGTATGTCCCCAATCTTTGGTTTCATGAATTTCAATAGGGGTGTAAGCACTTAGCTCAACAGCCGAATGCAAAATACCTTGTAGTGAGCCATAAGTTTTATCAAGAGTGACAGCTAGTTCTTCATATTGTACTTCGCTTGCACCAGCTAAATCGAAGGGATATAAAACAGGCTCTTTGCCACCTGCTTTAACAATGGCATCATATATTTTCTCTAGCTTTGGAATACTTTTATCAAGCAGAATAATAAGTGCGTCTTGTTTTGCCAAAGCAAGAGCTGCTGTGCTACCTAAGCCACCACCAGCGCCAGTAATTAAAATAACTTGATCTTTTAATGACATATTGAGGTAATCCAGTCAGTCAATTGGGCAGGGGAGTCAATTAAAGCATCAGCCCCCCAAATAATAGGGTTATCATCAGGTTTAAGATAGCCGTAAACGGCGGCAAGGGTTTTCATGTTAGTGTTTTTACCCGCATCAATATCATGCAAAGCATCACCAATATAAACACATTCTTCTGGTTTAACATTAGCTTGCTGACAAGCGGCTAACATAGGTTCAGGATGAGGTTTGCCATGAGCAGTAGTATCTCCACTGATAACACAGGCAACACGATCATCAAGTTTAAAAGCATTGACTAAAGGCAGAGTAAATCGTTCTTTTTTATTGGTAATAATGCCCCATTTAAGTCCTAAAGATTCAATAGTCTGTAAAGTCTCTTCAATACCTGAAAAAAATCGGCTATGTACCGCAATATTATCTTGATAAAGTGATAGCATGGTTTCTAATATTTCAGCTTGAGCTTGCTCACTGGCAGACTCCGTACTTTGACTGATCATGACAGCAGCACCGTAGGATATAAAGGGTTTAATTTGCTGACAAGAAACCTCATCAAAACCATGTGATTTTAAAGATTGATTTAAACAAGCCATTAAATCAGGTGCGGTATCAACTAAAGTGCCGTCTAAATCAAATAAAACGCAGGATAAGTTAAAATCTGATGACATGGGGATTATTCAGGGCGTTTGAAAGCAGCAATATAGTTAACATCAATATCTTTACCCAGACTAAAATGCTTGCTGAAAGGGTTGTACTCAATACCGACCATGCCCTGTAACTCTAAACCAGCTTGTCTTGCTGTTTGACATAGCTCAGAAGGTTTAATAAAAGTTTTATATTCATGAGTCCCTTTAGGCACCATTTTTAAAACATGTTCAGCAGCAACAATAGCCAATAAATAAGCTTTAGGGACACGGTTGAGAGTAGAAAAAAACACCATACCGCCTGGTTTTACCATTCTTGCACAAGAAGCAATAATAGAAGCGGGGTCAGGAACATGCTCAAGCATTTCCATACAAGTAACATGATCAAAGCTCTCAGGCTCCTGTTCTGCTAACTGTTCAGCACTAATTTTTTTATAACTCGCCTTAACACCAGACTCAAGCCCATGTAAGTCAGCAACATCAATAAGTTCTTTGCTTAAATCAATCCCTAGCGCGTCAGCACCTTGTTTTGCTAATCCTTCTGTTAAAATTCCACCACCACAGCCAACATCAACAATACGCTTACCTTGCAAGTCAGCATAATCTTGAATAAATCTAATTCTTAAAGGGTTTACATCATGCAAGGTTTTAAATTCACCCTGAGGATCCCACCAGCGCTCAGCTTGTGAACCAAATTTTTCGATTTCATGTTGATGTACGTTTTCTGCTACTGTCATAGTGATAGGCTCTTTATAATTCGCTATAGTTTACTATATTACTGGGTTATTCGCTATTGTGATTAAGTTAACAAAATCAACCTAGTACTCTGGCAACATTGGTTTG
>JAGLUC010000334.1 GCA_023134955.1 Methylococcales bacterium
CCTCTGACTGGATGGAAATGGAAAAAGAAAGAGGGATTTCTGTGACTACCTCGGTGATGCAGTTTGAACATAATGATTGTATTCTTAATCTTTTAGATACCCCTGGACATGAAGACTTCTCGGAAGATACCTATAGAACCTTAACCGCTGTAGATTCGGCATTAATGGTGATAGACGTTGCTAAAGGTGTAGAGAATAGAACCATTAAATTAATGGAGGTTTGCCGGTTAAGAACCACGCCTATTTTAACCTTCATTAACAAACTGGATAGGGAAGGCAAAGACCCCATTGATTTACTGGATGAGGTTGAAACCGTATTAGATATTAAATGTGCTCCCATGACCTGGCCCATCGGCATGGGGAAGCGATTTAAAGGGGTTTATCATCTTTATAAAGATGAAGTGCTTTTGTTTAGTGCGCAACATGCAGGAAAGATTGTTGAAGCGGAAGTAATTAAAGGGCTTGATAATCCAAAGCTGGATGAATTGCTGGGTGATCAGGCTGATGAACTGAGAGAAGAAATTGAGCTAGTGCAGGGTGCAAGTCATGAGTTTGATCTTAATGATTATCTAAAAGGTGAATTAACCCCAGTATTTTTTGGCTCGGCAATTAATAACTTCGGTATTATTGAATTATTAGATGCTTTTGCTGAATACGCACCATCTCCCAAACCACGAATGGCTGAGCAACGCGAAGTTTCACCTGAAGAGAGTGATTTTTCAGGATTTATATTTAAAGTACAAGCGAATATGGATCCATCCCATAGAGATAGAATCGCTTTTTTACGGATTTGCTCGGGCATTTTTGATAAGGGCATGAAAATCAATCATGTGCGTTTAGGGAAAAATATTCAGATGAGTAGTGCGATTACCTTTCAGGCAGATAGCAGAAAGAGTGTTGAAATCGCTTACCCAGGGGATATTATTGGACTGCATAACCATGGCACAATTACCGTAGGTGATACCTTTAGCCAGGGGGAAAAGCTTAAATTTGGTGGTATTCCCTTTTTTGCCCCTGAATTGTTTCGTCGTGTGGTGTTAAAAGACCCTTTACGGGCAAAAGCTTTACAAAAAGGTCTGGTGCAATTAACAGAAGAAGGGGCAACGCAGTTATTTAAACCGCTTAAAAATAATAATTTAATTTTAGGTGCGGTAGGGGTGCTTCAGTTTGATGTTACCGCCCATCGACTCAAATCGGAATACAATGTTGAATGTGTGTACGACAATATTGCTATTAACACCGTACGCTGGGTAAGTTCAGAAGACTCAAAAAAGCTGGATGAATTTAAAAACAAAGCATTTGATAATCTAGCCGAAGACGGTGGCGGTTATTTAGTTTATTTGGCAAGCAGTCGGGTTAATTTACAATTAACAGAAGAAAGATGGCCTGATATTACATTTAGCTCTACTAGAGAGCTATGATTTTTTGATGAAAATAAGGTGGAAAATTTGAAATTCTTAAACAATACAACAAAATTGCCTCTCATTATTGCTGTGGCTCTGTTTTTTGTTGCTTTTGAAAACTTTTCTTTTTATAAAAATGTTTTAAATGTTTATCCGCTGAACCTGGAAAATTCTGGTTTTATTGCATCACTGACTGTGGTTTTAATTAGCGGGATTATTATTCTGTTAACGCTATTGAGTTCCAGGTATATAATAAAACCCGCTATTATATTCTTTTTATGGGTAACTTCATTAACGACTTATTTTATGGATAGCTACGGTGTCGTTATTGATGACGACATGATTGACAATATGATGCAGACGAATATTGATGAGTCTTTTGACTTGTTAAATATAAAACTGGTTTCATACGTTTTTTTTCTTGCTGTACTTCCTTCTATTTATGTTTTTAGAGTAAAAATTCATTATAAAAAATTTACAACAGAGTTTTTTTCTAGTCTAAAAATAATAGCTATTTCACTGGTGATTGCTGTGGCAGTTGCTCTGCCTTTGACTAAATTTTATGCTTCTTTTATTAGAGAACATAAGCCGTTAAGGTATTACACTAATCCAACCTATTATATTTATTCTACGATTTATTATTTTAATACTCTGTTTAAAAGTAATGTAAATAAAGTGATTACCCCCATTGGTCTGGATGCTCATATAGCTGAAACAAATACAGACAGAGAATTAATTATACTGGTTGTTGGTGAAACGGCCAGGGCGGATAGATTTTCTCTTAATGGCTATGACAAAAAAACCAATCCATTACTTGAGAAAGAGGGTGTTGTTAGTTTTTCTGACTTTTATTCTTGTGGTACTTCAACTGCCATTTCCGTACCCTGCATGTTTTCTCTGATGAATAGAAGCAATTTTTCTAAATCGAAATTCAAGCAGTCTGAAAACCTACTGGATGTTTTAGACCGTGCTGGGGTAAACGTCCTTTGGCTGGATAATAATTCAGACTCTAAAGGTGTGGCACTCAGAGTTGATTATGAGAGTTACAAAACAGCTAAAAACAACACAATTTGTGACGATGAGTGCCGGGATGAAGGGATGTTAATCAGGGTACAAGACTATATTAATAAACATGATAAAGGCGATATTTTAATTGTACTTCATCAAATGGGAAACCATGGTCCTGCTTATTACAAAAGATACCCGGAAAGTTTTGAACAATTTAAGCCTATTTGCAAAACTAATCAGTTAGAAAAATGTAGCATTGAAGAAATTAGTAATGCTTATGATAATGCGATTTTGTATACAGACTATTTTTTATCTAAAACAATTGATGTGTTAAAGCAGAATAGTCCTGCATTTAAAACCGCCCTGTTTTATGTCAGTGATCATGGTGAATCACTGGGTGAAAATGGCTTGTATCTTCATGGCTTGCCTTATATTATGGCACCCGATACTCAGACACATGTTGGCGTAATTATGTGGTTTGATGAAAAATTCAAAGATAATAAGGCTGCTGTTTTAGCCAAGAAAGAACAGACCTTTACCCATGATAATGTATTTCATACTGTGTTAGGTTTTTTTGATGTTGTAACAAGTGTTTATAACCGTAAAATGGATATAGTGAATAATTAACCATATGATGGTCACTTTTTTTAGAATTTCTACAAGACAAAAGCCATAAATAATTAGTGGATATTGACTTAACAGGTTTTTTTCTATAAATTCCCATGGTTTTATCGTTTTTTGGATAAACATTCAAATTTTGTAATTACTCAGCATGAAATGACTGATACA
>JAGLUC010000335.1 GCA_023134955.1 Methylococcales bacterium
GCAAGAGAGGGCTTAAGAGCAGAGTGAAATACGCTGAGTAGTTACGTTTAATCAACCCAAAAACCAAATCTCAAGTTAACCCGTGCTAAGTTTATAGCCATGTAAAATAATAAAAAGGCTCCCAATGAAACTCACACCTGAAAGCGACTTTAAAATTTTTTTCGTTATTATTGCAATTTTAGTGCTGCCTACCAGCATCACCTTATTGTCTATAAATCATGCTCAAACGGTTATTGAGCCAGTTATAAATTCCTCTCCATTAGGTTATACATGGAGTCTTAGTCTGTTTATTGTACCAATGACAACAATTTTAATTTGGCTTTATACAAATCAAGATAAAGGCATTATTCGACAATCTTTTTGGATAGCCCTGGCCGTTCTTATCCCATTAGGTGTTTTGTTAGATTTATTTTTTGGATTAACTTTTTTTACCTTTAAAAATGAAGGTGCTGTTTTAGGCATCTATCTTCCAGGTCTGGACATTAGCCAGATGAAATGGTTGTTTGAATTACCCATTGAAGAATTTATTTTTTATTTGTCAGGATTTGTCGCCGTGCTATTGATTTATATCTGGTGTGATGAATACTGGTTAGCGGCATACAATGTACCTGATTACCGTGAGGTAAGCACACAACACCCAAAACTAATATTATTTCATCCTCAATCCATCGTCATTGGTTTAATATTAATTATTTTAGCAACCTTATATAAAAATTTGGTACCCAATCCATACCAAGGTGGCTTTCCTGGTTATTTTACATTTTTAGTAGTCGCCAGTTTTATTCCATCCGCTGCCTTTTTTAAGGCAACAGTCAATTTTATTAATTGGCGTGCATTTAGTAGCACCTTCTTTTTTATACTTTTGATTAGTTTGTTATGGGAGGCAAGCCTTGCCTCGCCCTATCAATGGTGGAATTATAATTATGAGCAGATGATGGGGATTACCATTGGAGCATGGGTTAATTTACCCATTGAAGCAGTATTGGTATGGATGGCCGTTACCTTTACCACAGTGATTATTTATGAAACCATAAAGATATGGTTACATAGTAAACACAGCTTTAAAAAAGCTATGCTGGGGTATGATTAAAATTTTAATACTGCCAACTCAATTTTCCATAAAAACCACGCTGTACTTCCATTGCTGTTGAAAAACCAGTATTTGTAAATTCAGCATGGTGACTATGCAATAAATTTTGACCGACAACAGATAACTCAAGGTTTTTCAAAGGTGTCCAGGCTAAACGAAGATCTAATTCGGTATAGCTTTCAACATTTTGACTGGATAAATTATCCACATAGCGCACGGTTGTATCAAACTGAACATTCTCCAATAAATCTATTGAAGAACGCAGTGTATATTGATGATGCGGTGAATTACCTTCATTTGCCTCAGGCGCAATAGATGTACTACTATTGCTGTGGAACTGAATTTGTAGATAACTATAGCTACCTTGTAAGCGCCATTCTTCAAACACTTGCCACTGAGCTAAAAGCTCCACGCCATAGGTTTCAGCAGAACCCTGATTGCTCGCATAAATAGGAATTGTCACATGAGGAGTTGGGGAGGTCTGTGAAACAGGATCTCCAAGCTCAGCCGTTGTCAATTTATCATAATCATTGTAAAAAGCGGCAATATCAAATAACAAAGTATCTGTAGGTTGTATTCGATAGCCCAGCTCATAAGCAATCAATTGTTCTGAATCAAAATTACTATTACCCACGCCTGTGGGAAAAACACCTGAAGGTTCCTGACTCAAGTATAACGACTCAAGATCATGATCCAGACGATTAGGAATTCTAACGGCACGTGCCACAGCCGCCCATATTGTTTGCTTATTGTCGGGGGTGAAAACTAATCTGGCATTAGGTTGAAATTCAAAGCCACTAAAATCATTATGTTCAAATTTGGAACCTAAAATGAATTTTAATCTATCAGCTAGCAAAATAAATTCATCCTGAATAAATCCACTATATAAAGTAAAGTCTCGACTAGCAGGTGAAAAATTAAAATTAACAGCTCCTTCAACTTTCGAT
>JAGLUC010000336.1 GCA_023134955.1 Methylococcales bacterium
GGTACCGGTTCAGGTTATCAGGCCGCTATCCTGTCCCACATGGTGCAGCAGGTTTATAGCGTTGAAATCATAGAAAGTCTAGCTACAAAGGTACACAACCGACTCAACAAACTAGACTACAACAACATAAACCTTCGTACAGGCGATGGTTACTTCGGTTGGCCGGAATATGCACCTTTTGATGGCATCATAGTCACGGCCGCTACACCTTATATTCCTCAGCCCTTGATTGAGCAGCTAAAAACTGAAGCTCGACTGGTTATCCCGGTTGGTTTCCCTCATAACTATCAGGAACTGATGGTTGTCGAAAAAAAGGCAAACGGGGAAATCGTGACCCATTCAATTCTTAGCGTTGGTTTTGTACCGCTCACGGGTGATCATGATACGGAATCCGATAGTAAAGACCACCTACACCAAGAACCTAAGAACTGAGCAGTTAACTCTGGATGATAGTGCTGATATGGTCAGTGAATTACATAAAAATCACAGTGATTTATTGGTTATTGAGCATAGTCTATTTATGACGACATGCTGCCAATCCAGAAAATAGAGTGTATCCAGTACCGACTGATATTGATCAACAAATCGCTTCTATGAAGCTGGCGGCAATATGACTTACTTATCGTCTTAGAAAGAAGGTACATAATCAATCAGTGTGCATTGAGTCATACTATTTTCAGTTGATGATGTCGTAGAAGATAAGAATTGTGATAGCATCGATCTGAAATAATTAAAAAAGCTGTAATATTTGTGAATAACATAACTGAATACGATGATGACCAGGTGACTGTTAGCGGCAGCGTTAAATCTGTCAGAGGCAGTGTTGTTGATGTGTGTTTTCACGACCAATTGCCGCAAATTAATCAAATGCTGTTGGCTGGTAAAGAACAGAGCATCGTTCTCGAAGTTGCCAGCTATTTGAATGAAACGGATGTGCGCTGTATCGCTTTTCATACCACTGAAGGACTGGCGCGGGGTGTAACAGTGATTAATTCTGGAAGCTTTCTGACCGTGCCTGTGGGGGAATCAGTATTGGGACGGATGATCAATGTTTTTGGTCATGCCATAGATGGTAAACCCCCACTTAGTACTACAGAAACTCGCCCAGTGCATCAGCTTCCGCCAAAACTTGGGCAGCGTAGTGTCAGTTCGGAAGTCTTTGAAACCGGCATCAAAATTATTGATTTGCTATCGCCGTTGGAACGGGGTGGAAAAGCCGGGCTATTCGGCGGTGCAGGTGTAGGCAAAACAGTGGTGATTACTGAACTGATCCACAACATGGTCGGTCATTATCAAGGAGTCAGCGTTTTCTGCGGCATAGGCGAACGCTGCCGGGAAGCAGAAGAACTCTATCGAACCATGGACGAAGCTGATGTTTTGAAAGATTCCGTATTAATTTTTGGACAAATGAATGAACCCCCTGGGGTGCGCTTCCGGGTTGGTCATGCCGCTCTGTCAGTTGCAGAGTATTTTCGCGATGAAACCCGGCGCGATGTGCTATTACTGATTGATAATATTTTTCGTTTTATTCAGGCCGGTGCCGAAGTGTCCGGTCTAATGGGCAGAATTCCTTCCCGGGTCGGTTATCAGCCGACTCTGGCAACGGAACTTGCAGAACTTGAAGAGCGCATTTGCAATTCAGCTGGCGGCAGCATGACCTCTATTCAGGCCGTTTATGTCCCGGCAGATGACTTTACCGACCCGGCTGCAACCCATGTGTTCGGCCATCTTTCAGCTTCTGTTGTGTTGTCCCGCAAAAGGGCCAGTCAGGGTTTTTATCCAGCCGTTGATCCTCTGGCATCGCGATCTAAAATGCTAAACGCCGCGATTGTCGGAGAGCGTCATTACTCAATTGCCACAGAAGTGCGCCGGGTACTGGCCGAATATGATGAGCTGCAGGATATTATAGCGATGCTGGGACTGGAGGAATTAAGCGAAAATGATCGGGCTACCGTCAATCGTGCACGCCGGATAGAGCGGTTTCTCACCCAGCCATTTGTAACTACCGAACATTTTACTGGAAGCAAGGGGCAATTGGTCAGCTTGAAAGATACCTTGGAGGGATGCGAAAGAATTCTCAATGATGAATTTGCTCAAACTCCGGAACAGGCACTTTATATGATCGGTGCAATTGATATGGTTGACAGATGAGATTGAAATTACTGTTGCCTAGTCATATTATGATCGACGAGCCGGTACAGAAAGTTATCGCCGAAGGCTGGAACGGTTCATTTTGTCTGGAACCCCGGCATGTCGATTTCGTTTCTGCGCTAAAGCCCGGATTGCTCCAGTTCATAGCCAAAACAGGAGAGGAGGTTTTTGTTGCAGTGGATGAAGGTATACTGGTCAAATGTGCTGATGAAGTCCTGATTTCAGCATACAATGCGGTTAGGGGAGATAATCTGTCCACATTAAAAGACACAGTGGAACATCGCTTCCGGCAACTGGATGAAAGCGAGCGAATTGCACGCAGTGCACTGGCAAGGCTGGAGGCTGGAGTGGTCAGGCGATTCACGCAAATACACGACAAGTTTTGATGACAAAACATAAACAAAAACCACTGACTGACAGGAACTTCACAAAGTCCATAGAGAAACAGGCTAAACGCAAAATCAAAGCCCGACAAAATGGACACCACGGCATTTTTTTCGGCTTGGGCATGTTTGGTCTGATTGGTTGGTCAGTGATAATTCCCACGTTAGCTGGTATTGCTCTGGGACTTTGGATCGATAAAAGCTGGCCAGGCCAGATTTCCTGGACACTGACCTTAATGTTTGTTGGTGTCGTGCTGGGTTGTCTGAATGCCTGGCACTGGATCGGCGAGGAGAGAGGCGATGAGTGAAACTTTTTTTCAAAATATTGGATTCCTGTTTTGGGGAGTCGCGCTAGGGTTTTTTTACTTCGGTGGACTCTGGTTTACCGTACGTCGCTTAACTACTGCTAAATATGTGGCTCTTTGGATGCTGGCTAGCTTTGTGATCCGCAATCTGCTGGTGGTTATTGGATTTTATCCGGTCGTACTGCAAGGCTGGCAGTCGGCTCTGTTTTGTCTGGCTGGCTTCATTATGATTCGTTTTGTTCTGATTCATCGGATTAAAGTTCAATTCAACTGATGAAAACGAGGATATGACTGATGTTACTGAACTCTGATCAAATTATTCTGTGGCAATACGGATTCATCAAAATTAATGCTACGCTGGCGTTTACCTGGGGAGTTATGGCGTTGTTGGCAATAGGCAGTTTTCTAGTGACCCGACGGTTATCAATTGAGCCGCCCATTTCAAAAGCGCAAAACCTATTGGAAGTTATTGTTTATCACGTCAATGAGCAAATTCGTGAAGTCAGTCAGCAGAAACCGGCGCGATATCTTCCCCTCATCGGAAGCCTGTTTCTGTTTATTTTTCTGTCCAACTTGTTGGCTGTCGTTCCAGGCTATATTCCACCAACAGGATCGTTATCGACTACCACGGCACTGGCATTGTGCGTATTTGTTGCCGTTCCAGTATATGGTATCAGTCAGTTGGGGCTGTGGAACTATCTTAAACAATATTGCCGCCCTAATCTGTTCATGCTACCGTTTAATATCGTTGCTGAGTTTTCTCGTACTCTGGCGTTGGCAGTCAGGCTCTACGGGAATATCATGAGTGGTGTGGTTATAGGTGCCATATTTCTCAGCTTTGTCCCGTTTTTTTTCCCGATTCTGATGCAGATTCTAGGGTTACTGACCGGAACCATTCAAGCCTATATTTTTTCAGTATTGACTATGGTTTACATTGCTTCGGGCATCTCTTCCCGAGACAGCATCAAAAAAAACAATCACCCGAAAATTGAAGGAGACACTAATGAATGAAATTAGCTTAATAAGCATGATATCGATCTTTACTGCAGGCATCACTATTGCGATTGGCTCGCTAGGGCCAGCACTTGGAGAAGGTCGAGCGGTTGCCCAGGCACTGAGTGCCATAGCCCAACAACCGGATGAAGCCAACACCATTACCCGAACGCTTTTTGTCGGCTTGGCCATGGTCGAATCGACTGCTATTTATTGTTTAGTCATTTCGATGATTCTGATATTTGCCAACCCTTTTTGGGAATACGCTATCTCTCAAGCTGGAGGTTAGTTTATGGCAATAGACTGGTTTACCACCAGTGCTCAGATTATTAACTTTCTGATTCTGGTCTGGTTGCTGAAAAAACTATTGTTTCGTCCCATAATCAACGCTATGGAGCGTCGTGAACAGGGGCTTGCCGATAGGTTGCAGCAAGTGGAAACGCAAATGAGCGAGGCGCAGGCATTAAAAAACAAGTATGAACAACATCTTCAGCAACTGCAAATCGAAAATGACGAGGTTTTATCGCAAGCTAGACAACAGGCAGAAACCGAAAAAGCCGAGTCTTTGCTGCATCTGAGTGAAGAAATTGAGCAGAAAAAAAAACAGTTTGCTGACGAAATGAATAAGGAACAACAGGAACTGGAACCTTTGATCAGCCGTACTATTGCTGAAAAATCGCTAACACTCAGCCACAAGATTCTGACTAAGCTGGCCGGTCAGGCTTTGGAACAGCAAATCATTGATCATTTTCTACAACATCTGTCTGACTTGCCTGAGAATGAGAAAGTATCGATCCGCCAGGCTTTGCTAGAAGATAATTCTGCCATCGTCATCACCCATTTTCAGCCGGACACGGCGACCCGACAGAAAATACAGAACTGGTTTGACAGTTTTGCACCTGATTCCAGCCTATTATTTAAGCAACGCGATTATCTGGTCTGCGGCATTGCGCTGGAAGTAGCCGGGCGTAGTTGGGAATGGAATGTTGACCGTTATCTTACAGAACTGGGGACTGTGCTGTTAAAGTCTCCAGGGCAGTAATTATGAACGGACTGTTTCAGCAATATCTTCAGCAGGCTTCGCAACATATAGACAATGTCCTACAAAACGATCATTTTTCCCTGCATGAACGGGAAATCGGCCGATTGATTAGGGTGAGTTCGGGGGTAGCTAGTGTAAGTGGTTTGCCAAATACCAAAGCAATGGAACTGTTACGTTTTGAAAACGGCATCATGGGTATTGCCTTTAATCTGGATCCGGATGAAATCGGCGTTATTTTACTGGGTGAAGATACAGAACTCATGGCAGGTAGTAGAGTCGAACGTAGCGGCAGGGTTATTGATATACCAGTAGGTCATGCTTTGCTTGGACGGGTTATTGATTCGCTCGGTCAGCCACTGGATAATAGTGGTTCTTTACAGGCTGGATCACGTTGGCCTATAGAACGAGATGCGAGACCTATTATAGAACGTGCTCCGGTTTCAGCTCCCCTGCAAACAGGCATTAAAGTGATTGATGCCCTAATCCCCATCGGCCGTGGTCAGCGTCAGCTAATTCTGGGTGATCGTCAGACTGGTAAAACTGCAATTGCTATTGATACCGTGCTAAATCAGCATGACAAAAACATGATTTGCATTTACTGTGCCATCGGTCAACGCGGTTCAGCGGTCGCTAAAGTTATTCAGCATCTGAAAAAGCATGATGCCCTGAAATATAGTATGGTGCTGGTTGCCACAGGCGAATCGACACCAGGACTTCTTTATATCGCACCTTATGCGGCTACCAGTATCGGTGAATGGTTTATGGAACAGGGTCACGATGTACTGATCATCTATGACGATCTCACCCGTCATGCCCATGCCTATCGTGAATTATCCCTATTGTTAAGGAGACCACCCGGACGTGAGGCTTATCCTGGTGATATTTTCTATCTGCACTCACGCTTGCTGGAACGGGCAACTCATTTGAAACAAAAATATGGCGGAGGCAGTTTGACCGCTTTGCCTATTATTGAAACTCAAGCGCAGAATCTGTCTGCTTATATTCCTACCAATCTGATTTCGATTACCGATGGTCAGGTTTATCTATCGCCAGTACTGTTTCAGAAAGGCGAATTACCAGCAGTTGATGTAGGTAAGTCGGTTTCCCGTGTTGGTGGGAAAGCCCAGCTTCCGAGTTATTTGGATATATCTGGTCCGTTACGGCTGTCGTATTCACAGTTTGAAGAACTGGAAACATTCGCCCGTTTCGGAACCCGACTGGATGAAGCTACTCGCCAAAATATTGAGCGAGGGCGACGGGTAAGAGAAACATTAAAACAGGATGAAAGTAGAGCTCTCAATGTTTTTGAGCAAATCATGATTTTGCTGGCGGTTAATGCCGGATTATTTGATCCCTTGCCTATTGCTAAGGTAAAAAAGGCAGGGCTTCAATTATGTAGTGCAGTTGCCGATCGCTTTGTGTCTCAGCAACATAAGATCTATAACGGCGAACGCTTAACTGCCGAAGAAAAGGATCAGCTACTGGATTTTGCGCGCTCCGTACTTAGGACTGAGGATTTAATAACTTCCCGGTTTTGACTTGTCTTTTTACTCCACAGAAGCACCAATAAAATAGTTGCGTAGCTTGCTATGCGCCTGTTTTATTGGCACTCCTGTGAAGCCAAAATCCTACGCCAAACTCCAGTAACTTATTAAATCCTCAGTCCTTAACACCATTACGGAAAATATTGATGAAAACCCTTGAACAACTACAGCGGGATATGGATACAACTGCCAGCCTACAGGAAATCGTCCGTACCATGAAAGTACTTGCGGCAGTAAGCATTAGACAGTACGAACGGGCACAGGAATCTTTGCTGCACTACAATCGCACGGTTGAACTGGGTCTACAGGTAGTTTTAAAACAACAAGCGGCCATCACAATGGCGAAAGTTCGGAAAAAGGTTCAACCGGTGGTAGGTGCGATCATTTTTGGTTCCGATCATGGTTTATGCGGCCGCTATAATGAAAGTATTGCTGAATTTGCAATGCTTGAGCTGGAAAAAATAAACCCGAATCAGGATTCTCGACGGATTCTGGTGGTCGGTGCCCGTATTGAAGCCTTCTTACATGAAATGGATCAAGCCGTGGAAGAATGTTTTTTTGTACCGGGAACTGTCGATAATATTACTGGCACTGTGCAGAATATATTGCAAAAAATAGATTTGTGGCAATTGGAAGGTATCGAGCAGGTCATGCTGTTTCATCATGTTCGCCAGCAACGATCTAGCTATCCACCTCAAGCACGGCAATTATTACCGGTTGATTTGAGCAGCTTTAATCACAAGCGAGTCAAGCGATGGCCTTCCCACTCTCTACCGCAATTTACTCTGCCTGTAGAAGAACTGCTGAGCGCTCTGATTCAGGAACTTCTTTTTATCAGGCTGTTTAGTGCCTGTACTGAGTCGTTAGCTGGCGAACACGCCAGTCGACTTATGTCCATGCAGGTAGCAGAAAAGAATATTCAACAACGCCTGGAGTCATTAACAGCTACCTACCGTCAGCAACGTCAAAATCAGATTACCGAGGAGTTATTGGATGTGGTGTCTGGATTTGAGGCTTTACATGGTAAACAGAGAAATTAATCATTGTATAAGCTGTAATTAGGTGTCCAGGTTGCTATTGACTGTAAATCGGCATCGAATATAAAGCAAGGCGTAGTAATCTATTAATCGAATACAGCTCTTCAGTTGTCACGCTTTGCTGTTCTCATGGTTCTCATGGCTTTTTTCAGTCTGGTCCCTTTTCAGGTATTCGAAAACAGATAGTATTTTCTAATATATTCGGTTTTTTCCGCAAGAAGAGCTGGAGGAGATAAGACAAATATTTTATCGAAAAAGATTTTTTGTTTAGTGTTTAACCAGTTCCCGCACTTTGACTGTCGTTTTTCCTGGTACCTGATCATCTGCAACATTTACTCAAAATAACTTAAAGATACCACCCCCAATGTCATTAAGTTAAGCAAACTGAAATAGGATGAGCTGAGGAACGAAGCGCATCTTTTGCGATTGATGTGCTTCCTATCGTCAGCACATCCTATGTTACCACCTTAACTTAACGACATTGATACCACCCCCATTCCTTAATCTTCCCATTTGGAGTATTACTAATATGAATAACTTAGCTCATATAAAAGGCATATTATTTGATCTTGACGGTGTGCTTTATGTCGGATCGAAAAGAATTGCCGGCTCATTGGAAGCAATTAATACTGTCAGAAACTCGGGTAAAAAATGCCGGTTTATTACCAATACCAGTACCCTTTCAAGAGAATCTTTACAACGAAAACTGGAGAAACTTGGTTTTAAAATTATGCTTGAGGAGATTATCAGCGCTCCGCAAGCTGCTAAAATTTACCTGCAACAATTTGCCGATCCAGTATGCCATTTGTTGCTGGCAGATGATGTAAAACGTGATTTCAATACTTTCAGACAATCTGTCAACCATGCCGATTTTGTTATAATCGGTGATATCGGTAATGCCTGGTCATATAAAATATTGAATGATGTTTTTAATCTATTGATCAATGGTGCCGAACTAATTGCTATTCATAAAAACCGTTTCTGGCAAACAGAACATGGACTACAAATGGATATTGGTGCCTTCATTACTGCTCTGGAATATGCTAGTGGCAAAAGTGCTGTTTTAATCGGTAAACCATCCGAAGATTTTTTTCAAATGGCACTTAATGAAATGTCGCTTTCTGCAAATGAAGTTGCTATTATCGGAGATGATATTGATTCAGATATTGGCGGTGGTCAAAATGCTGGTTTAACTGGAATTCTGGTGAAAACGGGTAAATATAGAAAGGAATATGCTGATAAATCCAAAATAGTACCCGATCTTGTCCTCGATTCAATTGCAGAGCTGGTGAAACTTCCTTCTTTTGTTGCAACAGATTGAGATCATGATATTTATGCAGCTTATATCGCTTGGCGAATTCCTTTTATTTGCATAATTCATCTATCTGATAAAATTTATAGATTCGGCATGAGCGCATGGTTATAATTCAATTGAGTTTTCGGAAAATTAACACTTAGTTAAAGAGAGGCTATTATGAAATCTACCTGGATATTAGTTGCGGACAGCAGTCGTGCACGAATTTTTGTTGCTGATACGCCTTCTACAATACAAGAAATTGAAGATTTCACCCATACTGAAGGTCGCTTGCACGAACAGGACATGACCAGCGACTTACCTGGAAAAGCTGCTGGTGTCGCTGGTGCTGGTAAACACGCTTATCAGGATCAAATTGGACCAAAAGAACAGGAAGCAATCAATTTTGCTAAAAGCATTGCCAAACATTTTGATGAAGCGCACAGTGCAAATAAATTTGATAGATTGATGATTATTTCGGATCCTTCCTTTTTAGGTAAGTTACGGAAACATTTGTCAGATCAAAGTCAAAAAGCGATCTGTTTCGAACTTGATAAAAACATCACCACGCATAGTGTTGATGATATTCGAAAACACCTTCCTAAACATTTAACACGAGTTTTATGAAGGAATTTTAAAATGAGACCCGCTAACGGGTCTTTTTTATGTCTGCTGTTAAAGCATTAAGCAGCTAAACTTTCTTTTTGTAAAGCCAGCATTTCTGCTTCTGCGGCAACCCAATCCTCCAGCTCGTAACCGGAAACGAAATCTCGTTCAAATCCAGTTTTGATCGAGAAATGTATGGAAATTGCCGGATCAAGTAAAGCTCGTATTTTAGTTACCGATGATATTACAAATGCGGTCAATGGTGTTGATTTTATCTATACCGATGTATGGGTATCCATGTGTGAACCACAAACAGTCTGGGAAGAGGGGATACAATTATTGAAATCTTATCAGGTCAATCAGCAACTTCTTGATGCTAGCAATAATCCTCATATAAAATTTATGCATTGCCTTCCGGCATTTCACAATCGTGACACCAAGATAGGTGAGGAGGTTTATCAAAAGTTTGGCCTGGAAGCATTGGAAGTAACTGATGAGGTATTTGAATCTGCCGCCTCAATCGTGTTTGACCAGGCTGAAAATCGTCTACATACCATCAAAGCAGTTATGGTTGCTACATTGGGGAGTTAACAATGATAATAGTCGCCGCTTTAGGTGGAAATGCACTGCTTCGCCGGGGTGAAGCTTTAACGGCTGAGAATCAGCGCCTCAATATTAAAATTGCCGCAGAAGCTCTTGTACCGATTGCTTTAGAGCATAAGCTGGTGATTTCTCATGGAAATGGGCCGCAAGTTGGTTTATTAGCTCTACAAGGAGCAGCCTATAATGTTGACGAAGTTTTTCCTCTGGATGTTTTGGATGCAGAAACAGAAGGGATGATTGGTTACATGATTGAGCAGGAATTGATTAATCTGCTCCCTGCAGATCGACCTTGTGCAACATTACTTACCCAGATTGAAGTGGATCCGGAGGATCAGGCATTTCGGCATCCCAGCAAACCTATTGGTCCTATCTATTCAAAAGCCGAAGCTAATTGTTTGGCAAAGGAACGTGGCTGGTATATTGCTCAGGACGGTGAAAATTTCCGGCGCGTAGTGGCTTCGCCGCGACCGAAACGTATTTTAGAACTGGGCATTATCACAATGCTGGTTCAGCAAGGAGTACTGGTAATATGTGCCGGTGGGGGAGGTATTCCTGTCATCTTGCGCAAGGATGGAAGTTTGGTCGGCATCGAAGCTGTGATCGACAAAGATTTAGCCAGTGCGCTATTAGCACGACAATTGAAGGCTGATGTTTTTCTGATGCTGACAGATGTTGATGCCGTCTATAAAGACTGGTCAAAACCTCAACAACGCGCTATTCGCAGAATTTCTCCACAAGCAATACGAAATTATACATTTGCAGCCGGTTCGATGAAACCTAAAATAGAAGCAGCCTGTGAATTTGTTGAACAGTCTGGCGGAATTGTCGGAATAGGGTCTCTTAAGGATGCAAATGCAATTCTGCGGGGTGAAGCGGGTACATTAATAAGCCCCGAAGCTGCCGATATCTTGTGGTGGGATTAAGCCATTTTCTGTGCTTTGATTCGGATGATGTATTAGGTTGTTTAAAATCGCATTTTTCAGCAATCCTGATAATTCATGCTTAATCTAACATCTTCAAAATTTAATCGCAATCAAATGACCGCCATCGACCCATAGCGGTCACTCAAAAGTTACCAGAATAACCATGAAATAACTTGCCGCACTCTTTGCGGACAAGTTGATTTATAAGTTATGAAAATTTTAAAGTTGTCACGGGTTTTAAACTCCGTGACGCTTTGCTATTTCAGTTTCGCAGTGATGAGTGTGGTGGAAACGTCTGGTTTTCTTTCCTAATGAACAGTTGTTTTTCTTTAGATCAACTAAACATTAAGGATCAAAACGCATAGCCGATCTAATTCATCACATCTTTGTCTTGCTAAAGAAAGGTTTTCAACTAATTGTTGAGCGTACGAATTGTATTTTCTTGCAGGTTTTTTATTTAACTTCCGTTTCTTACCAACTTTCTTTCTGCTGGGGTAGCCAATATCAATTAAGCGTTGCTCTGTATCAGTGATTAATTCATAGTTTTTAATTTCACTCAGACTATTATCTAAAGAAGTAAAGTGGTCATAACTTGCTAGCAGCCAAGTCTCAGAGTTTTCAGTTGGTAATATGTAATAACAGCGTTCAGGCTCATTTTCTGAGGAAAACCTATTATTTAAGGCTTCTTCACAGCATTGTCTTTGTATTCCACCTGCTTCAATGCAGTCTTTATTCAATTGGCTTGCTATATCTGTATCCATTTGCACAAATAAAGCAGAGGCTCCATTGAAATCAATTAGCATCTGAATTTTATTCTTATTAGCTTGGCACCAATTTGTAACCTCACCGAAACCATGCTGTTTATAAGTACCACTGGTAGCATCTTGTTGAGGTGCAATAACTACAAAAGTAGTTCCCCCATTGCTCAGATGCTTAGCAATAGCATTAAAAATAATAGTATCTGTTTTGCCTTCAGTAACTAAAAGTATTGTTTTTGCCATTTAAAATCCTACAGGCAAGCCACCAATTAATCCTGATAGCCAAATTTCAGACAGCTTCATGCCGCCATGTTTTTCTATCCAATCTTTGCGAGTAAATCCTTCTGGAGGAGGAATACGATTTACCTCAGTGTGTCCCTTATCATTTCGAGTCACAACAAACAAGCGGTGAAGTGGGTTAAATAAATCAATCGCATCTAAGGTCGTAGGATTATGAGTAGTCATTAAAATTTGTTTTTCTGGATGCTCTTCTAGCATCGTTGAAATATTCCCCATCAATTCTTTCACTAGGCCTGGGTTTAATGCATTATCAACATTATCTAAAGCAAATATATCTGGAGACTTTTGATGAAGTAATAGTACTAAAATAAATAATATATATAATGCACCCTCGCTAACATCGTAAGCATAGAGATTATTAAAGTTTGTTTTCATATATTTATCTATATAGCTAACAACTTGCTTTCCTGTATGCAAGTGACTAGACTGTAGTTTTGGCGATATTTCATCAGTTACTGAAATTTGTTCAAACCAATCTAATAGTTTGAAAAAGCGGCTTAAATCATGCTTTCTATTTAGATGAGCATCTAGAATAACTTCATTTAAAGCGATAGCCAAACCACCACCATACAACCCCAAAGGTTCTTTACGACTTTCATCAGGTGAAACGCCTCGCAAAATTGGAGTTGAAAGAGAATAAATAGCATATTTTTTAATTGTGCTTAGTTGCTTTAATTCTTCTTCGGTAAAACTACCTAATGCTTCTAATGTTGACATAACACTTTGAAGTTTAGGTAGCTTTTCAAATGGCATATCGTCTAAAGAACTAATAGAAACACCACGATTACTACGTCCTCCAAGTTTCTTATTTCCTTTACATATTGTTTCGGTAGAAAAAATAAAATCTGTTTCTTTATTAGGGCTAATATTTGCATGATATTTAAAGTTATCAAACTCAGCATCTAGGGAAAAGGTGTTTTTTCGAGATAAGTTACGAAAGGAGGATTTAAAAACTTCTGGAGCAGACAGCCTAATACCTCTATCTGCTAATTTGTTGTAACTTACTTGCCCGTCTAGGGCGCAAGACAGTACTCCTATAGCCTCTAAGAAATTGCTTTTACCTGCTCCATTAGTACCAATAAACACATTTAGCTGACTAAGCTCAACGGTTTGATCTACAATAGATTTAAATGACTTTATAGTAACTTGTTTAATAGACATGGTATTGAATAGACAATTTTAGATGAATCCTTAATCTTTAATATGGTGTGTATTATATGTAATTATAATAGATCTATTATTACTAATGTAAAGTGCTAGTAACTTTTTTCTTTCGCTTTTTCAATAACGTAGCATTCGTCCGAACTTCCTTTTTCAGCACTCGCCTATACAAGCACGGTAGATCCGATTAGCGTAGCGTAATCGGACGCATGTTATTCATCACCATCAATCGAGTTATTTATATCACCACACCAATTTGGCAAATAAATTCCACGGGCAACATATTGATGAAAAGTTGAATAAGGCCAATCTCCAACTCGTTTTACATATCCATGCTTCAATGGATTTACATGAACATAATCCACATGACGTTGATAGTCCAAATCATCACGAATAACATGTTCCCAAAAATGTCGTTGCCATATTCCTCTTTCTCCTGCTGCTTTTCTTACCTTGGTACGTCTTTCCGTTTTAGGCAAGGCACGTGAGAATCCACTTTTTATCAAACGCCAACGCAGACTAAAATTGCTATCATCGGGCGATAATGTTCACACACAATGAAATGGTCTGGTATTACAACCCAGGCTTCGATATAAAAAGGATGACGTTTACGTACCTGCCGTACCTTTTCGCGAAGAAGTTTTATCTCTCGAATCAACAGATTATTATCATGCCGTTGGAGAAGATTAACCGTAAAAAAATACGTGCCTCCAGGAATAAATGCTCTTCGATAGTTGGGCATAATCTTTACCCTTTTAAAAGTGCAATGGTATCACGATAAACATGCGTCCGATTACGCTACGCTAATCGGACCTACCGAGCTTGGAGTGTGCTGGTTAGCACGATCTATTTCATCATGGCCTTATAGTGATCAGAATAACCGCATTCCTCAAAAATTAACTTTAAACCCTCTTTGAAATCAGAATAATTAAATTCTTTTATGTCAAAGATATTTTGGCCTAGCGAATGAGACTCTCTGTTCATATATCTATAAAAAGCTTGATATTTATCAGCAGCGAGAGCATGGCTCTGAAAAACATTATTAAAGTCTCGTTTTTGAACAAAATTGAAGAAGTATTCGACAATATTTCGCATGCAATTTGCTATAAGAGCAGGAGGAACAGACTCATCTTTAATAATCGACCAGTACGATTGGTAATCATTCTGTATCTCTTCGTATTTCATCGTGATAATTGAACTTCCCGTAGAATTTTTGATTATCCTATAAAGATTTTGTGTTTCTTTTCTCTATTTGTATGCGTTAATTCATAGAGAAAATATAAACTATGAGTTAAGACTAATATTTGCTCAAATTCTTTGGCATTAAATAGATACTTCTTGATTAACTGCCCGATATTAAACACGTAAATATGCGACAAACTTGAAATTGGATCATCAATTACAACTACTTTTTTCTTAGGAGATGATGAAGCTGAACGTTGACCTTTACATAATTCTAAAAAATACAAAAAACTAATTACAGTTTTTTCTCCTTCACTCAATGAATGAAATGCATCCTTTTCAGCATCAGTTCTAGATATTCTATATAGATTTTCACTGTATTTTACCACCGAGAATCCTGCAATTCCGATCTCTGATAAGCCGTTGTTTATGTTTGTAATAGCTTCTTCGATATTAACTGTACCTTTTCTCAACTCTACAACTTTTTCTTTTACAGTTAATGTGTTTTTTCTATTGAGTTCGTGCTTGCTATTGATGCTCGTAATTTCAGAGTTCAAAGTTAATTCTGTATCAGTGTAAGAAGAAAGTGTTTGGTCATAATCCCAACGCATCAAATCCCAAAATCTTCCATTTATATTTGCAAGTGAAGCCGCTTTATTAGCAAGCTTTTTATTGTGGCTATCAACAAGGATATTTATTTCATCAATTATCCCATTAAGGGAGGAAACAGCTTCACGACTAGATCTTAGAGTTACAGATCTACTCGGGCCTTTAATCTTGTCATCAATTAAAAGTCTATTTTCTCGATATATTGATTTGATATCGCTACATGCAGACTTCCATTTTTGAGATAGAACAGTATCTACGACAGCAAGACTACTTATCTCTCCAAAATTTATTTCTGTATCTAAGCTAATATATCTATCTTTAAGTCCTTCTAAAAGTGATATATCAGTATCATACGAATCATTAAAAACCTTTATAATTGAATCCAATAAGCTTTCAGTAATCGTATCTTCTTGACAAAAAGGACAAGGGGCGTTTGATTTTTCTATTTTATCTGGCACATAATTTAAACCTGTTTTCACCCAATCAGAATTTTCCAGATTGTTAATAAATTCAGCGACCGTTCCTTCCTGACTTCCTACTATTATTTTTTTAAAAAGGTCATCATCCTCAACTTTGATTCCAGAAAATTCAAATATTCCAATTCTATCTATTTTATGAGCTTTATCCCCTCGAATTAAATCTGATTCCTTCTTCATGCCATTAATTGTATATGTAGGTTTCTCTGAAGGTCGGTTTAGAGATTTCAAATGATTAAATAATTTTTCAGTTCTTTTCAGCCCATCAAGACAATATTCAAGAACTCGGTCGCCACCAGTGTACTTGGTTTTAATTTCCCATATTTTATCTGTAGCTTTCGTTTTAGCAGTTTCCAATTGTTTTTCAAATTCGGCTAATTTTTCACTAATTTTCGTTTTTTCATCTTCTAAAGTTTTAAGATTATTTTCTTCTTGATCAATTTTGACCAAAACTTCCTTATTTGCTTTAGATAATGTAAAAATCCCTTTCAAACTATCTTCTTCATAAAAGTAGTCTGACAAGAATTTTTGGTTATATACTAAAAATTCGCTCTCTGAATCTTCCGTGATTTTGCATTCGGAAAACTCAGAATCTTTTGGGTTATAGAATAAATTTGAGAATGTGCTTTTTCCCGAGCCATTTAATCCATAAATCAAGGATACTTTGATATCAGGAATAATTTTAGATGGGGTTTTATAACTAGTTACTTTATCAATATGTATTTCATTAATCATAAAATTCCCAATATTTATTTAAGCACATAACTACTTAGTAGGTCCGATTAGCGTAGCGTAATCGGACGCATGTTATTCATCACCATCAATCGAGTTATTTATATCACCACACCAATTTGGCAAATAAATTCCACGGGCAACATATTGATGAAAAGTTGAATAAGGCCAATCTCCAGCTCGTTTTACATATCCATGCGTCAATGGATTTACATGAACATAATCCACATGACGTTGATAGTCCAAATCTTCACGAATAACATGTTCCCAAAAATGTCGTTGCCATATTCCTCTTTCTCCTGCTGCTTTTCTTACCTTGGTACGTCTTTCCGTTTTAGGCAAGGCACGTGAGAATCCACTTTTTATCAAACGCCAACGCAGACTAAAATTGCTATCTTCGGGCGGTAATGTCCACACACAATGTAAATGGTCTGGTAATACAACCTAGGCATTGATATGAAAAGGATGACGTTTACGTACTTGCCGTACCTTTTCGCGAAGAAGTTTTATCTCTCGAATCAACAGATTATTATCATGCCGTTGGAGAAGATTAACCGTAAAAAAATACGTGCCTTCAGGAATAAACGCTCTTCGATAGTTGGGCGTAATCTTTACCGTTTTAAAAAGTGCAATGGTATCACGATAAA
>JAGLUC010000337.1 GCA_023134955.1 Methylococcales bacterium
GACACCGCCCTTTCACGGCGGTAACGGGGGTTCGAACCCCCCTGGGGACGCCATATATAAAACCCAAACACCGCGTATAGTGTTTGGGTTTTTTTATGCCTATAGAATTAAGTTAAGGCTCGATGTAAATTCTGCAAATGCGCGTGAAAAAATCCATTCCTCTGGAATATCACTTTTTCGTTCCCAACCACAAATTCGTCTGAGTAAAACATCACTATGTAATCGCTCTATTAATATGCGTGTTGTAGGCATGTTATAAACCATTTTTTACAACAATAGCTCTGGCTATGACTGTTCTATCTTCTGCTGATCGACCTGGAAAACCACGAAAGGAGATGATAAATTCTTCTAAAGGTAAATTGCCCAAAACCACTTACGCAAAGGAACTCGACTCTTATGAAAGATTGTGTCAGCCATAGCGTAAATTTGCCTATGACATTGACGACATTCAAACATTTTTCGAGTTTGTATGAAGTCTAGCTTGCTATCAATACAATGGGAACATGTGACTCCGTCTGACCACCTCATTTTAACCAAGTAATCCCAGCAAAATTTTTTAACTGCTGGTTATTGTGGTTTATTGTTATTATTTACCATCAAGTGCCCCATGAGTGCCCCATAAATTCACCTTTAAATCTATTTTTTTTACAACTCACACAATTGCTCAAGCTCTCTGATATGTCCCATCTTAAATACCCCAACTTCAATCATAGCAACAATAGTTTCACCTACACTTAAGTCCAACTGTTTATCATGAATATATTGATTAATTAAAATGTCATAGAGATAAATATGTTCACCGAAAAGAGTGGTATCGTTTAATTCTTGACCTCCCTCCATATTACCAACACCTGCGTTAGATAAATCCCCCCTCTCTCTAATTGCAAGCATAATTGCAATACGCGACAATATGTTAGGTGTTAGACCTATTTTGGTTTTTAAAAAACGCAGTTTATCGGTTGCTTTTTTAGATAGTTTGATTCGATTAGGGATCATTTATGCAGTCTCCTCTGTTTGCCAAAAATAACCACGTTCTATATTACTAGAGCCATCAGAACCATTGTAATCAAGCATGATTTTATAGGATATATGCTCATCCAATGATGCAAGGTAAGTTTTGCCGATTTCTGTATCAGTTGAAAGAATAATGACTTGATGGCTTGCACTAGGGAAATAGTTTTCAACTAACTTTTTACGATGTTTTGAATCAAGCCGACCTAGAGGAGTATCAATAATAATAGGCAGTTTTCGGCCCGATGTTTTGGCTAATGCATCAAGCATTGCTATGGCATATATTTGGCGTTCACCAGCGGATAGAGTATCTTTAGGTATCTCATTGCCAAAATCATTAAGCAAGGTAACTGAAAATGTATGGGGTTCAATTTTAGCATTAATATTGGTATCGTCTTTTCTAGCTAAATTCTTGAATGATTGAATAAACTCAGATTCAACATTTTTAATTTTATTAACGGCAATACGTTTGGCAAACTCAGTTAATGCAGCTTTTGCTTTATGGGCATAATCTAAGGCTCTATTACTGTCATCAGAGTCAACAAACTGATTATGTAATTTATCTAAAGTTCTTACTGTATCGATTGCCTCACGTAAACCATCTTTTATTTTTTCTTTTTGCTGAGTCAGCTGTATAGCTAATTCTGATTTTATTGCTTGCGCTTCATTAAGTTCTTTTAGCTTCTGAGAAAGCAAATCTTGTTCAGGTGCTCTAGCAATATTGACACCTGCAGAATCAATATTTTCATTAAGTGACTTAAGCTTTTGAGCTAATTCATTAACTTTTGGTTGTTGATGATTGATTGCATCAAAGGCAGCAGACTCAATTTTCTTATGTAATGATTGAGAAATATCATGAATAATCTTGTCACTTCCTTGCGGAGCAAGTAATTCAGAAAACTCGTTATCCATTTCTTTTTTTATAGCAGCAAAGACAGGTTGTTTAACAACAGTTTGTAATCTTTGTTCAAGAGAAGAAATATGCTTAGATAAAGTTTTGGCAATATTTTTATTTTGTTTTGATTGCTCTTCATTTTCTAATTGAGTAAGACAGTGCTTAACAAAATCAGGAGCAATAGAAAAAGGAAAGCTACTCGAAATACTCTCTCTTAGTTGAGATTGCAACATATCTTTTTCTGTATTGTAAGACGAAAGTTTCTTTATTTCGTTCTCTCGTGATGCTGCCCATGCACCACCTTGAGAGTTTAAATTATTAGTTAACTGATCTATTTTTTGAGATGATGCTGTTAAATGTTTTATTATTTCATCATGAACTCTATATTCAATTTCAATAGCCCGTTCTTTTGCTTCTAATGCATCTTCAAGATCATTAATTTCAGATTTAATATCATCTGAAAACAGTTGTTTATTTTGCTTGCGAATAAATATATTGATGTCGGCAATTAACTTTTCTATTAAGTCTAAGCCTATTAGTTTTTTGACTGATTCACCCAAAGCATTACCTTCAGTATCCTCAGCCAATTGCGCAATTTTTTCACCGTCAAAAAAGAATAAATCAGAGACACCAATAGGAATTAACTCATTTAAAAAACCTTGTGCTTGCTCATAACTTAAATTATGAATTGAACGGCCATCTTGTGATATTTTTAAAGACTCAGTAACCTTACTCCCTGTTACAGTCCAAGAGCATTTAACATGGTAATGACTAATAACACCTAAATTAACATAACTGAATACTAACTCAACAGATGCATTGTTAGCTTTAATACCAGTCACTTTTGAATTGTGTACAGAATCAGCCAAGAACTGATGGTAATCTTTTATAGTCGTACCAATACCTAAAGATTGTCGACCATATAAAGCTAACCGAATAGCTGTCAATGTTGTTGTTTTACCCGCACCATTTAAACCACCAAATAAAATAATAGGGGGATGTTGTCCATCACGAGACACAGGCGCTAAAGAAAATTCATGAGTCCCTTTAAATACTCTAAAGTTAGTTACTCTTAATGACTCTAAAATCATTAGCTTAAATCCTCATAACACTGTTTTAAATCAGTTAACTTGTCTTGATAAACATTTTTCATTTCAGGGCTTAGTTTTCTCTGGTTAATATCTTCCAAAGTCCCCCAGTCTTGTTTTAGCACTGTTTCAATCTTGCTTAAAATGCCTGTTCTGCGGCTTAAACCTGTCACAGCCAGTTCAAGATCAATTAACTTCATTACCATTTCGGCAGGTGCACCATGTTCTGATTCAATTTCTTTTAATAATATGGCATCGGGTTCAGTAAAAGCACCCGCATCATTTTCTACCCAATTGAGGCCTTTATCATAAACAGAACGATAAATAGCAGGTAAAGAGTCGGCCCAATCGGGTTCATTAGGGTCACGTAACCAAAATTGACGAATTTGTTGAAGTTCATCTTTTTGACTCAGATTAATATCAGTATTAACATACATACAGATGTCTTAAGCTATAATCAGTTGATGGAAGTAGATTATTTAAGTGTCACCACATTTAAAGTCACTGCATGCAAAATATGGAAATTAAACAAAGTCACGATATTCAATACTATATCCATTGCTTTAAAAAGCTTCGCCGAGATAGAAAAAAAGGAGGTGCACCACATAAGCCTATTTTACTACTTAGTGTTATCCAGCTTATCAAGTCAGGGCATATCACCAGCAACAAAATTCACTTAACTCCTGAATTAGTCAGTATTTTTAAAACCAATTGGACTCAATTAGTTAATACTGATCATCACATGCTCTTTCCATTACCTTTCTATCATATGAAAAGTGAACCATTCTGGAGGTTAAAAGCTAATGTGGGTTGTGAAAGGTGGGTAGAAGCAAAATCAGCAATGCGAACCTTTGCCAATCTTAATGAGGCGTAACCGTCTTTTAAAACACACA
>JAGLUC010000338.1 GCA_023134955.1 Methylococcales bacterium
CCAGCATCAATAGCAATAATTATATCTCTTGCTCTATTGTTAACTGTTTTAGTTACTTTGTTTCTTTTTGTTGATTTTTTTGCATAAGAGGAAGAGGGTACGTCCGTCACTTTATTAAACAAGTCAACAACTAAACGATGTCCATAGTTATTACCTGGTAAAAGGAGAAAGCTCTTAGGGGTTATGTCATATTTCAGATCGACGACAACTCTTAAATCTTTTTTATTTCTAGCGGCACTTCTTACACGACTGAATAAAGCATGATTCAAAGGAGGTTGCTCAAGTATTGAACGTAATTTAGTATTTGTAAAATCAATTACCAGTCGAGCAGGGTTTTTTAATAAAAAAACCTGATGATCAGCTGAATTAGTTATATCAAATACCATGCGCGTATGGTCAGGCGCAGTCCAATAACGTAAGGAATCAACACGAATTTGTTGGGCACTTGCAGTGGTTGATAACATCAGCATTGAGAAAATACTGATAATTTTCCAAGGTCTATACATAATAATATAGTCTATCCGATAATCTAGTTTAGATTATAGCACTATGTCATTGTTTTTCCACTTTAGTTTTAATTTATTAATTAAATCGCTGGATAAAACGGATATTTCAACCTCACGTCCCGTTCCTGCAACGCTTATTGTTATATCAATATCTGCGCTGGGCAAAAAACCATGCCCCTTTTCTGGCCACTCAATAAAGCATAAGCTTTGTTGTCCCAAATAATCACTCATCCCCATCCATTCTAATTCTTCTGGGTCTTTAAGTCGGTACAAATCAAAATGAAAGAACTTACCTTTAGCTGTGTCATATTCTTCAACAAGTGTATAAGTCGGGCTTTTTACTACGCCTTTATGTCCTGATGCTCTAAGCACTCCACGAGTAAGACAGGTTTTGCCCGCACCTAAATCACCTTTTAAAAATACCAGACATTTTTTAGGTAAAATTCTCCATAGTTCAGCTCCTAATAATGCTGTTTCTTGTTCATTTAATAATTTAATTTTCATTAATTGACCAATTTTCTGATATAAGACATTAGATCACTTGCCAGCATACCTCTTTCTCCCTGGTTTTTAGCAGACAAATCTGCAGCCTGACCATGTAAATAAACAGCCAGTTTTGCTGCATCTTGTAATGCTGATTTTTGAGCGATAAACCCTCCTATCATACCCGTCAACACATCTCCCATTCCACCACTTGCCATACCAGGATTACCCGTTGTAGAAATAATTATTTCACACCCATTATCAATTAATGTCCCTGCGCCTTTTAATACACAAACACCTCCAAATGTCTGCTGGATTTTTGAAACTGCTTCAAATCTGTTTTTTGCTACATCCTGAGTTGAACAATTTAATAATCGGGCTGCCTCTCCAGGATGTGGCGTAAGTACCCAGTTATCACGAAAGAAATCCTTGTTGTTCATTAAATTCAATGCATCCGCATCACAAACCAAGGGTTTATCAGATGCAATAACCTCAGCTAATAACTCTTTTGCCCATTGACTTTGACCTAAGCCTGGTCCTATCACTACAACCGATGCCTTATCTAATAAAGGCGATAATGTTTCAACATCCTCTATCCCACGGCACATAATTTCTGGTCGATTTATATTTATCACATGAGCATGTTTTTCTCTAGTGACAACCGTCACCAACCCAGCACCCACACGAAGAGCGGCTTCAGAGGCTAACTTAATCGCCCCTGAAAAACCAATATCTCCACCTACCAACAATACATGTCCATTATGCCCTTTATGTGAAACTCTATTACGTTTAGGCAAAACAGGAGGAGCAAGCATCAGCTTTGCTGAATAAACAATTTGCTGAAATATATCGTTGTTGATATTTAATTGTGAATAACTAATACTTCCACAATATTCGGCTGCAACCCCAGTAAATAAACCTTGTTTAAGCCCAACAAAACTAATGGTGTGATTGGCTTTGACCGCATTCCCCATTAATGCCCCAGTATCTGCATTAAGACCAGAAGGTATATCTATAGAAACAACTTGCATTGATGAGTCGTTAATTAACTTAATCGCAGCAGCATAAATTCCAGATACCTCTCGATTGAGCCCCGTCCCAAATAAAGCATCAACAACAACACCTTTAGCCAAACAAATATCATTATTAAACTGAGTAATATTACCTTCCGCAGCAATATATTCCTGGTAAGCAATTAAGGCATCGCCTTTCAGAGCATCAGGTTTTGACAAATAATAAACTGTTACCTTAAAATCAGCTTGAATTGCCAGTCTAGCAAGCACATAACCATCACCTGCATTATTTCCTGAACCACAAAAAACAACGAGTTCATCATCAATATATTGTTTTTTAATCAATTCAAACACTGCAAGCCCTGCTTGTCGCATTAAATCTATGCTTGGCACAGCATAGTCTTCAATAGCAATGCGCTCAATTTCTCTTACTTGTTCAGCCAAATATAATTTTTCGGGTAATTTATCCATCTGATTAGGTAAAATGCTCAGTAATATGCTCATTATATTTCTAACCACAGTTTTATGGACAGTTTTCTATGACTCAAATTAAGCAACAAAATAATGCTGAATTAATGCTTAGAATTAAACAGTGGGGAAAAGAATTGGGATTTCAGCAAGTTGGCATCAGTGATATCCAATTACAAAGTGCTGAACAACACTTAGACAAATGGGTGAAAAAAGGCTTTCATGGCGATATGGATTATATGCACAAACATGGTCTTAAAAGAAGCCGCCCTGATTTGCTCCACTCTGGAACGGTTAGCATTATTTCAGCACGAATGGATTACTTGCCTGAGCCAGTAGAACAAATTAATTCTGTTTTAGATAACCCAATTTCTGCCTTTATTTCCCGTTATGCCCTAGGAAGAGATTATCATAAAATTTTACGGCAACGCTTGCAAAAACTAGCCACTAAAATTGAGAATGAAGTTGGCAGTTTTGGTTACAGGGTTTTTGTTGATAGTGCTCCGGTGCTGGAAAAGGCAATTGCAGAAAAAGCAGGGCTAGGCTGGATTGGTAAACATTCAAATCTAATCAACCGTAAAGCAGGTTCATGGTTTTTTTTAGGAGAAATATATACTAATCTTGATCTTCCGGTTGACCAACAAGCATCTTCTCACTGCGGACAATGCAGAGCTTGTTTAGACATTTGTCCAACACAAGCTATTGTTGCTCCTTATCAAGTAGATGCACGACTTTGTATTTCCTATCTTACCATTGAATTACACGGCTCAATACCCGAACATTTACGTACATCAATTGGTAATAGAATATACGGCTGTGACGATTGCCAGCTTATTTGTCCCTGGAATCGCTTCGCCAAACTTTCTACAGAAAATGAATACAATCCTCGACACAATTTAAATAACAGCCAGTTAACTGAGTTATTTAACTGGACAGAAGATGAGTTCCTAAAAAAAATGGAAGGTTCGGCTATAAGAAGAATAGGGCACACTCGCTGGCTTAGAAATATTGCAGTCGCTCTAGGAAATAGCAGCCAATCTGAATCAACAATCCATGCTTTAGAACAACAACAATCTCATCCTTCTGAAATAGTAAAAGAGCATGTTCGCTGGGCTTTAGATAAATTAACGCTGTGATTTTATTAAACCTATTTGTCTAAAATGCCCGGGAACATTGAGTTTAAGAAAAAAAGTTACGGTCAATTTATGGGTGTATACATTATATAAAAGACGCAGAGTTTTCTTGCGGCATAAAAAAAGTTTATTGATTTAAAAGCAGCTAAGATTCAAGGCTGTGCCTAATAATATGAGTATTACCTTGTATAGACTAAACTTAGTTGCATAGAAATGTCGTTAATTATTGGATAACAAGGAATATAGGAATGGCAGAAGTAAAGAAACTTTCCACTACGCAATTGGCTAAAACACGCAGCCTTTCCCAAACACAATTGTTTTCTGATTTAAGTAACAAAGGATTGATAAAAAAGGAAAATGATAAATGGATATTAACCGAAGCAGGTGAGCAATTAGGTGGTGTTCACCTTACTGGAAAATACGGTCAATATGTCGCTTGGCCTGAGGATGTTGTATTCGATAAATCAGCAGATAAAACACCTGAACCCAAAAAAGTCACATTAATTACAGCAACAGCCATAGGTAAACATTTTGATTTATCCTCAAAAAAGATGAATTACATCTTGTCTGAATTAGGCTGGATAAAACGAGGAATAAAAGGCTGGTTAACCACGGAACAAGGCGAAAAATTAGGTGCAATTCAGGGTGAAGACTCTCGCTCAGGTGTTCCCTATGCCAGATGGCCTGAATCAATCCTTAATGTAAAAGCCTTAAAAGACAGTATCGACAATTTAAAAGGCGTTGAAAAACCAAAAACTGACTCAGACAAAGCAGATAGTTTCAGGCATAAATTTGAAGCCAAGCATCGATCTACAGATGGTCATTTTGTCAGATCTAAAGCTGAGATGTTAATTGATAATTGGCTCTATATGGCAGAAATAGTCCATGCCTATGAGCGTAAATTACCCATTGAAGAAGACGTCTATTGTGATTTCTATATCCCTACTGGCAAAGTTTATATTGAATTCTGGGGTTATGATAATGATGAAAAATACTTAGCTAGAAAACAGAAAAAACAGGCTATTTACCAGAAATACAATTTTAATTTGATTGAATTGACTGATGAAGAAGTGCTGAATTTGGATGATGTGTTGCCTAGGTTGCTGTTGAAGTTTGGGGTGCAGGCTTATTGATGGTAGTTATTTAGTTTATTTATGATTTTTAGGTATATTATTTAATTAACTGTCTCACCAAAAGGAAAATAATGGCAAAGATAAATCAGATTCAAACAGCCATCAAGGAGTTAGATGGTGGTGCATTTCAAAAACTAGCCGATTCTTACCTTCTGAAAAAAGATTATCAACAAATTAACCCTATTGGTTCAGTTGCTGGAAGTAATAAAGTAAGAAAAGGAACGCCTGATACTTTAATTCCATTGTCAAATGGTAAATATATTTTTGCAGAATATACAACAACCATGGAAAGCAAAGAGTTCAAAAAGTTTTGCGATGATATAGATAAATGTTTTGATGAAAGTAAAACTGGAATACCTGTTTCAAAAATAGAAGAAATTGTACTTTGTTACACATCTGAATTATTGCCAGAAAAAACAGAACAATTACGAAATAAATGCCAAAAAAAAAATGTAAATCTAAATGTTTATGGTATTGGTTCAATATCATTTGATCTTCGTGAAAAATACCCTGCTCTTGCAAAAGACTATCTAGGTATTGATGTTGATACAGGGCAAATCATTCCTCTTGAGAGGTTTATTTCTCTATATGAAAAGAATAAATTAGCAACAACTCTAAAAACTACTTTTCATTTTCGAGAGGGTGAAAAAAATAACTTACTCGCAGCTATAGACAGCAATAATTTGGTTATTATTTCGGGTCAATCAGGTGTTGGAAAAACCAGAATTGCTGTTGAATGCTATCAACAATTCATTGAGCTAAATAAATCATTCAAAGCGTATTGTATTTTCAACCAAGGAGTTGATCTATTTGAAGATGTTAAAGCGTATTTTTCTGATTCTGGTGATTATTTAATTTTTGTTGATGATGCCAATCGCATCAGTGGTTTTCAATATATTTTACAGTTATTACAAAACCAAAGAAATGATCAAAATTTTAAAATTGTCATTACTGTAAGAGATTATGCTTTAGACAAGATTAGAGAGTCCTGTAAACCTTTTGAATCAGGTACAGAGGTAAATTTAGAGCCATTTTTAAATGATGAAATAAAGACGCTTGTTCAAGATGAATTTGGGATAAACAATCACTATTATTTAGATAGAATAGTAGATATTTCTCAAGGAAATCCTCGCTTAGCAGTAATGGCTGGGAAAGTAGCCAAGGATAGTAATACGCTTGAAAGTATTAGAGATGCTTCGGAGTTATATGAAACATATTACTCATCAATAAAAGCTGACCTTAATGCATTAAACGATAAAAATATTCTAAAAGTAGCTGGAATTATGGCTTTTTTTAGAAGCATAGATAAAACAAATAAAAGCTTAATGTTGGATATCGAAGCGATATTTAACATTTCACCAGAAGACTTCTGGGAAGCGGCTAAAATACTTCATGACATGGAGGTTTTAGATATGTTTGAAAATGAGGTGGTTAAAACATCTGACCAAGTTCTTGCTACCTATCTTTTTTATTTAGTGTTCTTTAAAGAAAAGACTCTTGATTTTTCTATACTTATAAAGGATTTATTTCCACGATTTAAACAACGCCTTATTGATGCAATTAATCCAATTCTGAATACTTTTGATTTTGATGAAACTAAGAAAACATTGCAATTAGCAGTTGATGAAATATGGGTGCATACACAAGAAAATAATGACGCTAATTTTCTTCAATTAATTGATGTATTTTGGTTTTTGAAGCCAACGGAAACGCTGATTTATATACAAAAAAAGGTTGAATGTCTTAATGCTCAAAAAATGGGTATTGGTCAAATCAAATTTGAGGCTGATTCTAGCTCAAACCTAACAGACTTTCTATCAACACTTTCCCTGTTTAGATTCTTAGATGTTACTGAAATCACAATGTCTTTAGATGTTTTTATACAATATCTATATAAACAACCTCAAGATACCCCTAAGATTTTACGTTGCTTCGTTGATAATTATGGTTTTCAACCAGATTCTTATCGTTTTGGCTATCATGTACAAATGGCTGTAGTTGAGAAAATAATTGAATATAGTGATTCAGGAAATAATGAATATTATTCTAGGGTATTTATAGCCTTATCTGAAAAATACCTTCACACGCATTTTTCTAGTGTAAAGTCAGGAAAAGGTCAAACAATAAATATTATGAATTTTGATTTAGCTGACACTGATGAGTTATTTAGCTTAAGAAAATTAATGTGGACTCATTTATTTAGCCTCTATAAAAACAAAAACCTCCAAAAACCAGTTCTTCATTTATTGTTAAACCATTCACTTTCTGGGTTAGACCTTTCTGTTACCAGTATTATTAAACATGATGCAGTGCTTGTTGCTACCTTTTTTGAAGATAGCCTTGATCTAGAAAACCTTTATCACTGTATTATTGTCCAACAATACCTCAAGTTATTAAAACGCTTAAAAATTTCATTTGATGAAAAGTTGAAAATATTATTTCGATCTACAAGTTATGAATTCTATGAGTTTCTGACTGATAGACTTGAAAGAATGGAGTTAAAATTAAGCAACGAAGATTATCGTAAATATCAAAAGAAGAAAATAGAGAAATTTACTAAGTCCTATTCAGTAAATGATTACAGCAATATATTTCAAGAGCTTTTAGACATCCGCCAGATACTTGGTAACCATTCGGAATGGCAGATAAATCAAGGCGCTGTTTCAATATTTGCAGAACTTAGTGAGCGAAATCCTAACTTATATACTGAGGTTGTTGAAGATTACTTAAAAAAAGGTGAGATTCTGAACCTTAACGTATGGGTTCTTGTTTCTAACCTCATGAAGTCGTGTGGAACGAACACTGCGTTACAGGTGTTATCTGTGACTGATTATCCATCAAAAAATAGATGGCTCTTTCACTATTATCAGAACCTTTCAACGGATGATATTAATCAAGAGTCTATTCACGCACTGATTGATTTATATATAACATCAGAACATCAATATTTTACCAATGATTTAGATTTTCTTTTAAAGTATGAATCTATTGAGAAAGGTTTTATTGCTAAGATTGTTAAAATTATTGTTGATAGAGCAATTTCAGATTCTTTTTTAGCGAATGCTCTATCTTTTATGTTCTATAAAAGCACAGGAATTAACAATCAACTACTAGACTTGTTTTTACCTAATTTACAATTGCTTGAAGACGCTTATATCTCAGTAGATAAGGTGGATTCTCATGTGGATTATGATGGATATACATTTTCAAAATTACTCAATAACAATCAAAACTTCATTAATAGATACCTTGATGACAAGTTTGCCAGAAAGAGTTATTTAAGCAAGCATGATGACAGCCGAGACTATTCGTTTATATGGTTGCGTGATGACTACATGGATGTTATGAGTAGCATTTTAGATATAGTTTTTAAATATGAGAAAAAAGGACAGTGCTTTGAATATTATGAAGTATTTCTTAATAAAAATATTAATCCTCAGACTGATAATAACGTTTTAGAAAGACAGGATGATTTTTTATGTAAGAAAATCGAAAATAATTCTTCTAACATGGAATACATGAAATTTTTATTTTCTGTGATCAGTGGGTTTGAATCTAAACGGAAGATTAAGTTTTATAAGCTTTTTCTAAAGATGAAACCGATTTTTGATGATTTTAAAAAACTTCCATTTGAACCTAGAATTACAAGCTGGTCTGGAAGTAAAGTTCCAGAATTGCAAGAAAAAATAGATTTTAATGAGAGCATTATATCTCTTTGTAATTCAGTCTGTTTTTTACAACATAGGCTATTTTTAGAACAAGGAATAAATAGTCTACGCCAGGAAATTAAATATGAGAAAAAAAGAGATTTTACAGAGGATTAGAGAGTATGTGGCTTAGCGGTATGATCTCTTTTTCCAAACTACTTGGCGTTCAATAACATCAACAAAACAACCACCAGAAAACCCTTTGGGATAGAGTGTTGATGGATTTTGTTTTTCGACTAATAACCTTTCATCTATATTAATAGGTTTACCAGTATATAAACCATCAGGATCATTCAAAAAATGACTATCATCACGCAAAGCAATTAATATTTCTTCAATTGATACTTTTAAAAATCCAGAGAATAATTCGTGGTCATGCTCTATAGAGGTATCGACAATTCAGCCATTCACTGAGGCTATTTCGTTTTTATTAGGATTAAGTGCAAGTGCCAATTCAGCGTTCAATACTAGAGCCGATTGAACTGCTAGACTTTACGACATAACTGTAATCCAGCTTTACGTAATGTATTGGTTTTATGTAACCAAGCGTCTTGAGTAGATTTTCGAAGGAAAGTTGATTTAACTTCTAGTACTAATAAATGGCCATCCCTAATACATATTAGATCAACTTCGCCTGGGTCTTCGAATTCTGTTCCTGTTGGTCGATAGTTTAGGTAAACTAGAAAACCTCTTTCTTCAAAACACCTGGCTAATCGGTGTTCAATGCTAAGGCGGCGGACTTTTAGTAAAAGGCTGGTGGGTAATGTTATTAGTTTTTTTGATGGGTGTTAAAAATATTGCTTTATCTTTGGTTAGTGAAGCAAAATATAATTGAAGCTTGATTGTTTTTTCTACTAGAACCAAAAAAGCTTAAGCGTGAAGAGTATATTATGCAAGCATATATTTCTCTATTCTAAGGTTTTAAAAAAAATATGAAGCTTATATGGACTACAGATATTCATCTTAATTTTATTGATTCAGTTAAATTGGATGATTTTTGTAAAAAAATTTCATGCCTCAATCCTGATGGAGTGCTGATTGGGGGAGATATTGCAGAGTCAACTAGTCTCGTTAAAATACTCTTAATACTCGAACAAAAAATACAATGTCCAATATATTTTGTCTTAGGAAACCATGATTATTATCAGGGATCCATTAGTGATGTTCGTGAACAAGTCCAGAAAATAACTGAAAACTCATCATATCTACAATATTTAACAGGTACGGGTATTGTAAAGTTAACATCTAATACCTGTTTAATAGGACATGACTCCTGGTCAGATGGACGCTGTGGGGACTATTTTAATTCAGCTGTTATGTTGAATGACTATGTGATGATAAAAGAACTTAAAAGCTTAGATAAACAGGAACGGTTAGAAAAATTAAAGCAATTGGGTGATGAGGCCGCTTGTTATTTACGCGAGCAACTGAGCCAGGCTTTTTTAAATTTTCAACATATTCTACTTCTTACTCACGTTCCCCCTTTTGCAGAAGCATGTTGGCATGAAGGACATTTATCAAACGATGACTTTCTTCCCCATTTTTGCTGTAAGGCCACTGGAGATGTTTTTGTTGAATTGATGAGTAAACACCCTGATAAGAATTTAACAGTCTTTTGTGGACATACTCATAGCAGTGGAGTCAGTCAAATACTACCAAATTTAGTTGTTAGAACAGGTGGGGCTGAATATGGGCAGCCCAAAATTCAAGATCCAATTTATATCCAAGATCCAAATTATATCAAAGAGTAATTTATTTACTAAAGTTTCGGAGTTCA
>JAGLUC010000339.1 GCA_023134955.1 Methylococcales bacterium
TAAGTAAGTGCCATTAGGGTCAGAGTACACCGATTCCTATTTATCCATTGAAAAACCCTAAACTCTCCTAAAAATCAACGAGGTATTAATGCCGCCAAAAGCAAAGTTATTACTCATCACATGATCACAATCAAGTTTACGAATATCACCTTTGATATAATCTAATTCTGCACATTGTGGATCTATATTGTCCAGATTTGCAGTAGGGTGAAACCAGCCTTCGTTCATCATCTGCACACTTGCCCATGCTTCAATTGCACCACATGCGCCCAGGGTATGTCCTGTATAACTTTTCATTGAACTGATAGGCGTTTTATTGCCGAAAATAGCCGCTGTTGCCTGACTTTCTGCAATATCTCCACGGTCTGTTGAGGTGCCATGTGCACTGATATAGCCTATGGACTCAGTCTTTAAATCTGCATCGGTCATTGCAAGCTTCATCGCCACTTGCATACTGGTACTGTCTGGTTGAGTGACATGTAAGCCATCTGAATTAGTGCCAAACCCAACAATTTCTGCATAAATAGTCGCGCCACGGCTTATTGCATGCTCTCTTTCTTCTAAAATAAAAGTTCCGCCGCCTTCACCAATGACTAAACCATCGCGGTCTTTATCAAAAGGTCTAGGGGTTTTATCCGCTTCATCATTACGAATACTGGTGGCAAATAAGGTGTCAAAAACAGCCGCTTGTGAGGCGGAAAGCTCATCACTTCCGCCTGCCACCATTAATGTTTGAATGCCATATTTTATTGTTTCATAAGCGTAACCTATGCCTTGGCTACTTGAGGTACAGGCACTGGATGTGGGAATAATTCGTCCATTAATACCAAAGTGTAATCCTATATTGACTGGACAAGTATGCCCCATCATCCGAATATAAGAGGTTGCGTTTAAACTGCCTTTGTCATGAGTCAATAGCATTTTAGTAAAATCAATCAAGCCATCAAAACTGCCCGAAGAACTCCCATAAGCCACGCCCATTTGTCCACTATTTAAAATGGGATCATTCAATAATCCAGCATCAATTAAAGCCAGCTCAGTCGCATAGGTTGCTAACATTGCAACTCTACCCATACCCCGTACTTGTTTACGAGAATAATGTTCAGGTCTGGAAAAGTCAACAGGCGCACCTAAGCGCGTATTTAAACCGTTGTATTTATCCCAATCATCCATTTTTTGAATGCCTGTTTTTTGTAATTTAAGGTTATTTGATACAGTTTCCCAATCATTGCCTATCGGCGTTATAGCAGCCATACCCGTAATAACAACACGCTTCATTAACACAAACCTCCATTAACAGAAATAACCTGACGAGTAATATAAGCAGCATCATCAGACAATAAAAAGGCCACGGTAGCAGCCACTTCTTTGGCTTGCCCTACCCGCCTGACAGGTATCATTTTTTTAATCTCTTCTATTGGAATATCATCAACCATTTCTGTTTCAATTAATCCTGGTGCAACGCAATTAACAGTGATTTTACGCTTTGCCAACTCTAAGGCTAATGCTTTAGTCGCGCCAATAATACCCGCCTTGGCTGCGCTATAATTAACCTGCCCCCGGTTACCCATCACTCCAGAAACTGATGATAAAGTCACAATACGTCCTGCTTTTCGCCGTCTAATCATAGGCATAACCAAAGGAAATAATACGTTATAAAAACCATCTAAATTGGTATGTATAACTGAATCCCATTGCTCACCTGTTAAGGCAGGAAAGGCATTATCAGAAGCTATGCCTGCATTGCAAACCACGCCATAATAAGCACCATTCTGTTCAACATCCTGTGTTAATAATTCTGCACATTGTTCTCTGTTAGATAAATCAAACTGCAATACTCTGGCTGTTTGCCCCATGGCAATTATTTCAGCCATCACTTTATCTGCTTCTGTACGTTTACTACGACAATGTACAACAATATCATAGCCTTTATTAGCTAAATACAATGCAATCGCTTTACCAATACCACGACTAGAACCTGTTACTAAGACTGTTTTATTCATTATTTACTTTAAGACTGAACTGAAGAAAAATCTGCTAATTAGTTAATTATACTAATCTCTATATTATAATCCCCCTTATTTCATGGGGCGATTGATTACTACTGTAGAAGTAGTAGTTAATATTAATCGTCCCAAAAGTTCT
>JAGLUC010000034.1 GCA_023134955.1 Methylococcales bacterium
GATTAATTGCTTCAAACGAAGCTTTAAGGCGATTTTCTGGGCTAATAACAGAGGATGGCTTAGCTTGTACGTTCAGAATACCCAACGGGTCATCATCAAGAATCGCTTGTAGCTCTTTTTCAAAATTAATCATTAACTAATCTTTTGTTCACGGCGTTTATTGATTAAATAAACAATTGCCTCAGCTAATCGTTTTTCATGTGAGTCACTTGAATTTATATTTGGCTCACGCCCAAACTTATCCATAAATAACGGAATTTTATCACGGTATAAAACCAAAGCTTCTTCATCAGTCATCTTAATACGCCCTGCATCAATGGTATCTTGAATGGTTTTAAGTAAGTTAGCAGTCACATTTTTAGACAACACCTCAAAGGCTTTTTGAAAAGGGTTTACCCTATCAATCATGTTAATATGTAAATCATCAATATTCACAAACTTGCCAGCCATTCTTATAAACTTCTTATTACCGACCTCTTTAACTTCACCATTTTTAATCGCAGAATCCACCACCACATGTTGCCTAACCACTTCAATTTCTTCTTCCGTTAAATCAGGATATTTACTCTGAATAATTTTAGGAATTAGCACTTTATTAATTACTTCTGGGTCAATCACATCGCCTGGTAGAGCTTTTAATAATTGCTCATCTTGCAAGATTCTGGCTTTTAAATCATTCAAATCAGCTTCAATGATTTTTCTAACCTTATCGGTACTCGGCTCTTTAAAACCCTCAATTTTAATCACACCTGCTTCATTTTCTTCATCAGCAAACTTTCGGGTTTTAAACACAAAGTTAGGGGCTAAAACCTGTTCCATTAATAATGAAGCACTAATCGCCTTGAGCATATTATTAACAGAGAGCTTTATGTCGTCATTTTCAGCATCAGGCTGAGCAATTAAATTAGTAAACTGTGAATGGATTTTATTGTCGCTATCACGCGTCGCACGCCCAATAATTTGGATGATTTCAGTTAAAGACCCCCGATAACCCACAGTTAAAGCATGTTCACAATAAGGCCAATCAAAACCTTCTTTTGCCATACCTAAAGCAATGATTAAATCCAGATCATCAACATCTTTCATATCGCGTAAATAAGCGGCGACTTTATCGCGGTCTTTTGGGTTATCGTTGACTAAATCAGCGACTTTGATGATTTTTCCATCACTTTGTCGCTTTACATGCAGCAAGCCTGTTTCTTCATCTTGAAACTCAACGGTGCCGATAATATCTAAAATACTATCAACCTCTTTATACTTATCTTTGGTTGATTCACCTGCATTGACATTAGGGATATGTAAAATGGTTTTCTTATTGGTATCTAAAACTTCATGTATGGTGGTTAAATAACTACGTTGATAAAAATGATAGCCAATCCCCAGCGTTTTTAAGTATTGATAGCCATTTAATTGCTGATAATAATTATAGATAACAGAGGTAAACTTAGCCTCTTCTTCTGGCAACAAGACAGGTACGCTGTCGCCCCTAAAATAAGAACCTGTCATGGCAATAATATGCGCTGATGTATTCGCCATAATTGAGCGCATTACCTCACCCAGACGGTTGTCTGCATCAGCTGAGACATGATGAAATTCATCAATAGCAATTAAACAACCATTAAACTGGCTTTCATCGACCGCATCAAAAGCAAAGCGTAAAGTGGCATGGGTACACACTAAAATGGTCGCACTGGAGTCTTGCATAAAAGAAACAAAAGCACTGACCTTACTTTTATCACCGCCCGCAGTACATAGGTTATATTGATGCTCAACTTCCCAATCAGCAAAAAAACCGTAACTACTTAAATCAGTAGAAGCAAAAGAAGCACCAATCGAGCGTTCGGGTACTGCCACAATCACTTTTTTAAGCCCTTGCTCATAAAGCTTATCCAACGCCAAAAACATTAAAGCGCGTGATTTACCAGAGGCAGGTGGGGCTTTTAATAAAATATACTGAGCATCCTTTGCTTCAAATGCTTTTGCCTGCATATCACGCATACCCATAGCATTAGTACTTAAACTATCACCTGTTTGGGCATAAGTTACATCAACAAAATTTGGCATTGTTTTTCCTTTTAAATATCTAAATATACGTCTAAAGCTAAGGTTTGTTTCATAGTTTTAGACGTGCATTTTTACTGCTCTATCAAATGACCATCAAATAAGAATAAAAATATATCTATATGATAGTTATAGAGTATTAATTTTTAACTAAGTTAAAGTGAGCAATCTATCAAATGACCATCAAATAAGATTTGGGCTAGAAGTTAGTCTAAAACTATTTTAGTTTTTTTATTTAGACATCCGCCATTTTTTTCCTTCATCAAGATAAATAACGCCCAACTTTCTTAGCGACTGAAGATTGTTTTTAATCTTTGTCTTTTTTTGTTGCTCATTTAATATTTCGGGTAATTTATTTAAAAGAACGCCTTCAAAATCAGCTCTAGTTCCCTCAGAAAACTTTTTTAGATAATCGACGATAACTTTTTTACAATACGCATCATCAATACCCCGCATCTTAATATAATCACCTATTTGCCCCGTACTTTTAGCTACTTTAAAAGAAATATGAAAATTAGGTTTTCTACCTTCAATTAGTTTATCTCGTCGAAGCTGTTTAATTTCAGCT
>JAGLUC010000340.1 GCA_023134955.1 Methylococcales bacterium
TTTTCATTACTGCGAATACTTTTGGAACGATTAATAATAGATTGATGCGCTTCCTGTTGTCAGCACATCCTATATTATTGCTGAACTTACTATCCCTTGCTTTTCCTTTCGATATTCCTCAATCGTCAAATTCCGTAACATAGAGTTCTTACCACCCTCGTTATGTACTAAATTTACGCTTTTAACGTAATTCTCAATCACATGAATTTTCTGTAGGGGCGTGACGATTAATAATTGTAGATTGAGTTTACTGAATAATTCCAAGCCATATCGTGCTGATTCATCTGAACCTCGTCCAAATGCTTCATCTATCATTACAAAACGAAAGCTTTTTGATTGAGTTTCTCCCCATTCCAAGCCGAATTGATAGGCTAATGCGGAGGCTAAAATGGTGTAGGCCAGTTTTTCTTTTTGACCGCCTGATTTACCCGCTGAATCGGAATAATATTCTTTTTCTTGATTGTCTTCGCGCCAGCGTTCTGAGGCTGAGAATAAAAACCAGTTTCTTACGTCGGTCACTTTTCGGGTCCATTTTTTATCGACATCAGTCAGCCCTTCTCGTCCACTAAATCGGTCTATCAGTTTCTTCACCTGATGAAATTTACTTTCATCATATAAATCATCTTCACCGCCTAATGTGTCAGATAAACAGGCTCGTAAGTCTTGTTGAAACCCTCTAATATCAATATCTTTACTGCGTTCCGAGATCAAGGTGATATACGTCCCAGTATTGTAATCAATCGCATTTAGAGAGAGATTTATCTTTTCCAGTTTTTCTTCAATTTCGTTACGTTCTTTCTCTAAATTTGCTTGAAACATGGCAATTTTTTGGATAGTGCCTTCTTTAAGCATTTGATGAAAGCGTTTTTCATGCCTTGGTAAATCTTCTTTTTCTAATTTTTCCAGCATTTCGCCAAACTCAAATGCAGATTGTAACGCCACATCTAAATCCCGACTTTCTAACTTGTATTTGTCTTTATATTGTTGCATTTGAGTAATAATACGTTCACTCAATCGCTGGATTTTTGCCATTTCAGCATTCAGCTGATTTTGTATCCATTTACGCATCACACTGCAATTATCACCCACATTAGCAATGGTTAGGTTGGTCTCAGGCAAGGCTTTTGTTTGCATTTGGGTTAATTTTGGAAAACTAAATTGTCGTTCCTCTTGCGACAAATTATTCAACATTTGCTCACTGACTTGTAACTGGTTTTTATCTTCCTCTATTTGCGCTTCTAATTTGCCACCCTCTTTGGTTGAAAGACTGATCTTTTCCTGTTGTGACGCAATCTGCTGATTGCTTTGTTCTAACTGAATTTGCAAGTGCTTTAAAATATCCGATTTTTGCTCAATCTGCTTTTTTTCATCCCACAATTGATCAATTTTAAGGCTGACTGCTTTCCAGTCAATCTCATCAAATTGTGCAATATTAAGTAAATCACGAGCTTTATCACGTTGTATTGTGAGCTGTTTAAGCTGTTTATCCAGCTCAACTAATTGCATCAAACAAGCCACGCCTTCTTTTTGAACCGCATTCATAGTCTGTTCTAAAGTAGCGATTTTAGCTTTATTATCCCAGCCTAAAATAAACCGTGAACGATCATTAATAGCATGTCGATCATCTTTTTCATGCCGTGATTCACTGCTTTTAACTTGCCCTTGCTCGGTTATTGCTTTAGGTTGTCGCCTAAAATCATCTAAGGACTGGGCACAATAATAATTAAAGCGCTTAGCTATTTCCATGATTAACCAGTCATAAAATTCACTGTCTGTTTTAATTCGAATTTTATGAAACAGTGATTCTGTAGCTGGCGTGTCAAATCGTTCAGTTTGTGATGACTTAACTCTAAAATAGACTAACCGTCCTTTTAAATGCGTTTTTTCAACATAATGAGCAACTTTTTGATAATGCTGTTCTGACACCAGTAAGCTTAATCCAAAATTGTGCATGACTCGTTCAATTGCACCTTCCCAGTTTTTTTCTGTTTCATCAACCTTTAATAATTCACCCACAAAAGGTAATTCATCCGCATCCAGACCAATAGTTTCTGCCAATTGTTGACGAATACGCAAATTATTTAAAGGAATATTGCTTTGCCGTTTTTTTAAAGAATTAATTTCTTCTTGCAGTTGTTCCTGCTGCTTTTTATGTTGCTTAACTGCAATGCTGGTGTCTATCTTTTGCTTATCAATCTCTGTTTGCTTACCTTCAATAAGCTGCTGCCTGTGCTCTGCCTGCAAGCGATTATCAAGAAAACTGTCACTATCATGTGCTAAAACCAAATCAAGTTGCTCACAAAA
>JAGLUC010000341.1 GCA_023134955.1 Methylococcales bacterium
ATAAATCAATGATCTGCATCTTTCAAGTTCAGGACAGGACGTGTAGATACGCTAATTTACTTCAAAAATTAAACTATATTTATTCATCGTCTCTTTTAGCAAAAAGACTTATAGTGTTATGCTCATCCAGAGTACTGATAAATAAAATGGGGCAACAACAAACAGAGCAGTCTTCATAATATTCCTGCTCTTCAGTAGAACCATCCATTAAAATATTAATTATCTCACCACAATAGGGTTAATCAATATCGAATGTTTCCACTAGACTTTTCTTAGTAAAATATCCATCCATACCATAGGTAAAATTCGTTTCAAACAGCCAAATAAATAAGTTGGAAAAGTCACATAATAACGAATTTTGGGTTTTTTAGATTCTAAAGCAAGTATCACTTTTTTTGCTACGGCTTCAGCGGGTAAAGTAAATGGGACGGCAGGGCCTTCTTTTTCTAATCGTTGCTCCATTGCCTTATAGTTATCTTTATGAAAGCTTGAATCAGGATTAATATTTGCTTTATACATTGCAAAAGCATTTTTTCTAAATTGACTAGTGATGGGGCCAGGTTCTATTAAGCTAAGTTTAATATCGGTGTCATATAATTCTATACGCAATGTATCGACTAAGCCCTCTAAGGCAAATTTACTGGCGTTATAAGCACCTCGGTATTTCATTGCAACAAAGCCCAAAACAGAACTGTTGTAGATTATACGACCATGTCCCTGTTGGCGCATTAAAGGAATAATTAAATTAGTCAGTTCATGGGTGCCAAAAAAATTAGTTTCAAACTGATTTGTTAAAACTTCACGAGTTAAATCTTCTACAGCACCAGGTTGTCCAAATGCACCGTTGTTGAACAGAGCATCTATTTTTCCATTAGTTAGGGTTTGCAGTTGTTGCACGGCTTGTTGAATACTGCTTGAATCAGCTAAATCTAATTGTAATGATTCAAAGCCTTCAGATTGTAAACGGGTAACATCGGTTTCTTTTCTTGCTGAGCAAATAACTCTGTAACCACGCTTTTTTAATTCAATAGCAGTGGTATAACCAATACCCGTTGAGCATCCTGTAATAAATATGCTTTTCTGAGCCACTATTTTGAAAGTTCGGTTTCATTATAAGTAAAGGTTTTTGAGCTACTACAAGAAACAGAAAATACCAAAAGGTCAGGTTTGCTTTTTACATTAAGATCATCGCCTTCAACTCTAATGCAATCACCTGTAGACAATGCTTTTTGTGCGGCTAATCGTCTAAATTTTTCAATTTCAGCTAATCGTGCTTCATGTTGTTTAACTAAATGAGGTAGTGAATCAGGGTTATAAGGAGGAATGGCAAAAGCAGAAAACTGAATGCTGTTATCTTTTATTAATTGTTGATTAATAGCACTTTGCTCTAGCGTATCTTTTTTACGTTTGGCAATTAATTCTAATTTTAACTGTGCATCAATATCTTCTTGTTTTCTAACTTTCAAATCTAATTCTTGTTGTTTTTGTTCCTGTTCCTGCTTTACTATCAGATCAGTTGAACTCCCTGTCTTTATATTGATTTCAATTGCTTTTTTTGTTTTGGCGCACGGACTTGCCTGGTAGGATGTGTTTCCACTGCTATCCGTACATTTAAAAACAGCAGCAAAAAGACTACTAGAAAATAAAAAGGGTATTAACAGTACAAACAATAATGAAGTTAATTTCATATTACTATTCTCAATAAAAACTTAAAGGTATTCGAGTCAATTATTCTTTATAAATTAGTACTAAAATAATAGCAGTTTAAAAGTGAAATGAAAGTTTTATATGAAGAGTTTTTTGAAAGCTTACACTTTTTAAGTGCGTTGGAATAAAATAAGGAACTTTGCTCTGTAATGAGCATCTGATGTGGTTGAATTTTAAACACACCTATTTAACAAGGAATAAATCAAGCCATGACTGAAATAAGTCTAAGTAATCACCAGCATTCTTTTCAGCAACTTAAAACTTATATTGGCCAGCAAATTATTGGTCAGGAGGTATTGGTTGAAAGAATACTGATAGCCCTGTTAGCTGATGGACATATGTTAGTCGAAGGGGCACCAGGTTTAGCAAAAACAAGAGCCATTAATGTGCTTAGTAAAGGGGTGGAAGCTGACTTTCATCGAGTGCAGTTTACTCCCGATTTATTACCGGCTGATTTGACAGGGACAGAGATTTATCGACCCCAGCAAGGGACTTTTGAGTTTCAAAAAGGACCTTTGTTTCATAATCTGGTTTTAGCCGATGAAATTAATCGCTCACCAGCCAAGGTACAAGCCGCGTTATTAGAAGCAATGGCGGAAAGACAGATTACTGTAGGCAGTACAACCTATCCATTGCCTAAATTATTTATGGTAATGGCAACACAAAACCCGATTGAGCAGGAAGGCACATACCCCTTACCAGAAGCGCAATTAGATCGATTTTTATTGCATGTAAAAATTGATTATCCAGACCCAGAGCATGAACAGGCTATTTTGCATCTGGCACGGGCAGAGGCAAGAGGTGAATTGGTTCAGCAATCAACAGATTTTCAAGCTATTAGTCAGCAAACCGTTTTAAGTGCTCGAAAAGAAGTGCTAGATATTCATATGGCAGATGCATTAGAAGAATATTTGCTACAAATTATTTTAGCCACACGTAATCCGGCTTTATATGGTGAAGACTTAGCTGGTTGGTTGCAATATGGTGCAAGCCCCAGAGCAAGTATTGCTTTGGATAGATGTTCAAGAGCTAAAGCATGGTTACAGCAACGTGATTTTGTCGGCCCTGAAGATATTCAAGAAATGGCTTTTGATGTGCTGCGCCATCGTTTGATTTTGTCTTACGAGGCTGAGGCAGAAGGGATTACAACTG
>JAGLUC010000342.1 GCA_023134955.1 Methylococcales bacterium
ATTCAGTTATTATGCTCATCATAAACAACTTTCTATTCTCGGACAGTCTCCTAGGATAGGATGTGCTGTGCTGAGGAACGAAGCGCATATTAGGACAAATACAAGAGAAACCAATATGGATAAACGAGATAAACTATACGAGCTACATGGGGTATTTGTTCAAGCTAGAGGCACGCTGCTCAGCAAACAACAATTATTAGCACGGCTTGAATGTTCAGATTCAACACTAAAAAGAAGAATTAACGATCTAAAAGACACCTATGGTGCGCCACTAGAATATAACCAAGAGCATCATGGCTGGTATTATCAAAAAGGAGTCAGTTTTGAATTGCCAGGATTATGGTTTAATGATCAAGAACTTTATGCCTTATTAGTGTTAGAACAATTATTAGAAGATATTGATGTTGGCTTGGTCTCAGAACAACTAGCAACTGCAAAAGATAGAATCAAAATACTCCTGTCAACCAAAATAGACCCCGAAGAAAATATCAGCAATAAACTACGATTAATTAATGTCTTTCATCGGCAATTTGATGAGAATATTTTTAAAGAAATTGCCAAAGCCACCTTTGATGAACGACAAATTGAAATTGACTTTATCAATAGACAAACCCAACAGAAAACCACCAGAACCATCTCCCCACAACGCATTGTACATTACAAAGACACATGGTATTTAGACAGTTTCTGCCATCTAAAAAATAACTTTAGAACATTCTCGATTGACGGCATTAGCAGAGTAAAGCAATGCCACAATGCAGCAAAAATTATCAATCCAGAGCAGATTGATAAAGCCACACAACACACATATGGCATATTTTCAGGACAAGCTTTTGAAACAGCAGTACTGCATTTTCAAGCCCCCGTTTCATTCTGGATAGCCAAAGAAACATGGCATCCAAAGCAACAAGGGAAATGGCTGGAAGATGACATCTATGAACTCAAAATTCCTTATCAAAATCCCAAAGAACTACTAGCAGATATTCTAAGATATGCCGATAAAGTTATTGTTAAATCTCCAGAATCACTACGACAAAGCATAAAACAAAGTGCAGAAACATTACTCAAAAATCACAAATAAAAATTTATTTTAGGTGTAGGTCAACTATTGACCCTTCAGTGTGTTTAAATATTTTTTACTAAAAGATACCGTAGTAATTAAAGCCCTTCCATGCTTGGGTGGGTTGTGTGATAAGCACCTAATAAGCCAAGTATATTTTTGTTCAGGAAGTGAGACTTAGATAGCATACTGCCAAACGAATATGATTGATATGTGCAAAATAATAATCTACCTGAGGTTTGTTAATAACCACTTTACACAATGTTAGACTGAAAGCAGAGGACTAATATGGAACAACTCACAGACCTAAAAGCTATATTACACTCAAAACGTGCAAATATTTACTATCTGGAAATGTGTCGTGTCATGCAAAAAGATGGTCGAGTCCTTTATCTAACCGAAGAAAAATCAGAAAAACAATATTGGAATATACCTATTGCTAATACCACCTGTTTATTATTAGGCACAGGCACATCAATCACCCAGGCTGCAATGCGAATGTTAGCCAGTGCTGGTGTGTTAGTAGGGTTTAGTGGCGGAGGTGCAACACCCTTATTAATGGCAACAGAAATTGAATGGCTCACACCACAAAGTGAATACCGTCCCACAGAATACATACAAGGCTGGCTATCCTTCTGGTTTGATGATGAAAAACGATTAAATGCAGCCAAACAATTGCAACAAGCCCGTATTCAGTTTATGCAAACAATCTGGGCAAAAGACAGCGATCTAATGCAAGAAGGGTTTAACATTAAAGATCTAACAATAGAATCAGCTCTTTCTAATATAAATACCAAAATAGACCAAGCCTATAACGTCACCAAACTACTACAAATAGAAGCAGAATTAACCAAAAAACTCTACAAAATAGCCGCTACAAACACCAAACAAAAAGACTTTGTAAGGAGCAGAGAAACCACCGACCTAGCCAATGACTTTTTAAATCACGGAAATTATCTAGCGTATGGCTTAGCAGCAACCACACTATGGGTACTGGGTATACCACATGGTTTTGCAGTCATGCATGGTAAAACTCGCCGTGGCGCATTAGTATTTGATGTCGCAGACTTAATAAAAGATACCCTGGTTCTACCTTGGGCATTTATCTGCGCCAAAGAAAACGCCACAGAACAAGAATTTAGGCAACAATGTTTACAAGCATTTACTGATCATAAGGCACTGGATTTTATGTTTGAAATAATCAAAGAAGCAGCTTTAAAGGGTAGGAATGATGAAAAAAACTAATTCTGTGAGAACCAGTTCAAGGTCGTTGCGAGTCGTAAATGTTCAAAAGGAGGGTTCCCAGCACAGGTTTAATGCTTGCGACAGTTTATGCAGGCGACGATCTCGCGTCCAAAGCAAGGTATTCTTAGCCAAAAATGTAGATGCCAAAAGATGCAAATCAACAAAACCAATTCCTTTACCCATCAACTTATGTCTTTCCAGACAATATAAAGCCTCATCATGCGTTGCTTCAGATATTCGTGGCAGATTATTTAATAAATTCAAAATTTGATCTCGATTATGCAAACAACCACAAGCCAGTTCACCCCGAATCATTGGGTGCATCAACACTTGATTCCGTTTAAGCAAACTGACCAATTGCTCATCTTTATCACGCAAATGATCGACCCAGACCGAAGTGTCAACCAATATTCTGGACACTATTCAACCAAACCTGATTGCCGACGGGGTATCTGCTCAATATCAGGGTCAGAACCACCCAACAAAGCCAATCGCAGGGCACTTTCTCGCTCAATCAAAGCTTTTAAACCTTCACGCAATAAAGCCGTTTTCTCATGGACACCCGTTAATTCAACTGCTTTGACATATAAATCATCATCAATATTAATAGTTGTACGCATAAACTGCTCCTATTGGATTAGAGTAAATCATCAAATAAGTCATCATTGTATGCTGTTTTTAATGCTCTGGTGTATTTTTATATTTCAAGGTGATTTATCATGATGGTTACCTTTGTCTCGCAGTGCCAGAAAAAAGCACTCAGCCGAACACGTAGAGTGTTAGATAGTTTTGCTAATAGAATAGGCGACAACACATGGCAAACCGTCATTACCAATGAAGGTTTAAATGCAGTAAAAAAACTACTCAGAAAAACAGCCTCAAAAAATACAGCGGTGAGTTGTTTTTGGATTAGGAGCAGATCTAGGAGTGAGCTGGTTTGGATTGTGGGAAATAGAGATGAGTTTAATACAGAGGGTATTGTGCCGGTGAATTATACCAATCAAAAAAATGCACTAAAAATGGATGGAATGAATGTGAATATAGAAAATTATTACGCTAATACAAAAAAGCAGCCTCTTGATCAGCATTTGTTTGCTGTGGGCTATGTGGCTTATTTGTTATGTAAACAATTAACCGATAATGAAACACTTGCTAAAGCAGTTTTTGTAGCAGGTTGTTGGCATGATGTAGGAAAAATTGATTCGGGCTTTCAGAATTGGATTTTAGACAAAACTAAGAAAAAGTTAATTGATGAAATTCCAGAGGAAGGGCAACATATTGATAAAAGTGGTAGTTTCTCTTTTGAAAAACACCCAAGACACAATGAAATATCGTCACTGCTTTATTATTTGTTTGATGATGAAAGTGATAAGTCAGTCAATAAAGCTAATAAGAAATTAGTTCAGCATACGATTTATTGGCATCACGCCAAACCTATAAGAAAAGAGGAGTTTGAGACGCTAGAAGTTGTTTACAACAAGCTCATTGTATCACTGACAGAACAGTCAATTAATAGCTTATCGCCAACCCTACACACCTTAATTAACTCGATTAATGTCATCAGTGAAAACCTTGAGTTAGATTTAAAAGTAAGTTCTTTACTTAAACAGGCAGATGAAGACAGTTTAAGTGGATTACGGATTGATCTCCCTCGTTATAAAAGTTACGGAAAAGGTATAGAAAACATTAAAACCTATCAGTCGGATATAGATAACAATGCCAGAAATAATATTGCTAGAACGGCTGTTATTAGTGCAGATAGACTGGTTTCAGCATTAAGTGCGGATGCTTTAAATACGCATATTGAACAAAACACCTTACAAAAACTAGCCGAAGATGCACTATTAACTGATCGAGGACTAATAAGCGATATTAAAACTTGTTTGCAAGGATTTGAAGAAAAATATCCAAATAGTGACAGAAACAAACAGCAAAAAATTGCAGCTCAAAATTTAGTGGATGATATAAGAAGTGTAGGCGTATTAAATGGCCCAGCGGGCTGTGGTAAAACCAAAATAGCGTTAGAGTGGGCTGCCAATACTAATGCCAGAAAGATCATATGGATATGCCCTAGAGTTCAAATATGCCAAGGTTTAGTGAATGATTTAACTAGTGATGAATATTTACCCAATACTAAAATTGAAATTTGCACAGGAGAGTTTAAAACAATTTATCAAAATGGCACAGAGCAATCAACACCCGAAGGTCAAGAGTTTTCAGGTGATATTGTTTTAACCACCATTGACCAAGTGATAAATACCATTACCACGCACAACAAAGTAACAGGCTTAGTACAATATATGAATGCTCATGTGGTTTTTGATGAATACCATGAATACATTCCAATGGATGGTTTTAATTTATTATTTGCAGAGTTGGTTGTCTGTAAACAGCAGCATGAAAAAAAGGTTAATACGCTACTAGTCTCAGCGACACCCAATTTTTATTTTGTAAATGAATTATTAGCAATCAATGACATTGTTAATATTGATAGCTTTAATCAAAGCCAGTACAAAATTGAGTTTGAGGACTTTGATGAAAAACTAGAAGATGGCAGTAATCCGCTGTATAGCTCTCAAACAGAAAATACTTTTGTGATTAGTAATACAGCCATTGCCGCTCAGAAAAGCTTCATCAAAAATCAAAATAACGAAAATGCAATTTTAATTCACTCAAAATTTAAACCGCAAGATAGAAAGGAGTTATTTGATAAGGTATTTAATGCTTTTAAACAAGATGGTTCTAAAGATTATGATGTTTTACGCTCAGGGCCGATTGTTCAAGCCTCATTAAACATCACTTGCAACAAAATGATTACCGAATTTACCAATGCAGAAAATTGGTTGCAACGCATGGGGCGGTTAGATAGGTTTGGAGAGAATGAAACACCTAATATTTATATTTCAGCAATCACTGAAAATGTTAAAAATGGCAAGTCATTGGGTAATGCTAAATTTCTTAACAGCCTATATTGTTTACAAAGTAGCAAGGCATGGTTTGATTTTTTACAAGCTAAATTACCAGAGGATGGCATAGTAAATATTTCTAAAATGTACCAAATTTACCAAGCATTTTATGAAAATGAAACCAGTATTAAGGCTATTGAGCAAGATTTAATTGTAGCATTAAAAACGAGCGTAAATATCATTGATGAAAAAATTATAGACCCTATTTCGTTCCCTAAAAAGACCAAACTTCCTAAGGGTAGTGTAAAAATTAAAAACAACTCATTACGAGGCAATAGTCGTTTTGTACAAATGGCAGTAATCAATATTGATAATGGTGTAGTAGATGTAAGTAATGAATATGCTTGTATGGGTGAAACATTTACTTTATCTGTTAGTGAAATTTTAGGTTATGGCGATAGTGAGAAAAACCTCTTAGACTTTATGGCTAAAAAGCATCACAGCATTATAGAAAATAAAAACTATGGCGTTAAAGCCACCACAAAATATAAAGATCGGGTGTACCTTAAAAAAGCTAAAGAACCAGAAACCCCTATTTATTTAAGCTACACACCGAATGATTTAAAAAAAGTAGAAGCAGAGCCGCATTCCTATGCCATTTATTACGCCGTAGGAAAGAACCAATCTATTGGGGCTATTTCAGCCCATCAACTTAAAACCATTGACTATCAATAATAAAGGGCTAGAATTAAACGTACAAAAAATCTATTAAATTGTACACTTTAAGGGCGTAAATTATGAAAACACTCACTTCAACCGAAGCAAGAAAAAATTTTAGTGCCGTTATATCAGGGCTAGAAGATAGCCCCGTTATTATTTCTAAGCAAGATAAAGAGGTTGCTGTCATGCTTTCCTCAGCACGCTATAAAGAACTAAAAAAACTGGAAGACATTCTATATGGGAAAGCGGCTGAACTGGCAATGCAGGAGGGGTTTGTATCAAATACAGAAGCAGATAACTTACTGGATAGCTTATAAGTGAGGGACTATAAGCTAACAAAGCAGGCATTTAAGGTTTTAAAGTTGTTGTCAAAAAACAATCCTAAAATAGCAAAAAAAATAAAAGGGATTATTAATGATTTAAGAAATGATGCTATTTCGGGTGAAAGCTTACAGGGCTACCGTCAGTTTAAGAAAATAAGAGCTGGGAAATACCGCTTAATTTACTCTTATCAAGAAGAGCTACTGTTAATTACCATTATTGAAAAAAGAGAAACGGTTTATCAAACATTTGCACATTTAGTTAAAAGTTCTAACTTCTTAGAAAAGTAGCTTGTTCAGTAGAAAGATTGGATCAAGCTTTTAAATAATCTATTTTTATCGTTAATCAAAGGAAATATGGAATGAAAAAAGTAACAGGTATTAAAAGTGTCGATTTTAAAATAACTGCATTAGGTCATGGTGTGGTGAATTGGAATGGTCCGACAACATTAACAGGTGATGGTGGACAAACGGTTGATAATCATACCTTGCCAAAATTACGAGGGTACACAAATCTATCAGGAAAGGTCAAAGAAGAAACAGGTTATAAATACAAAAAAGAAGCAACTGATATAGATTTCAAAAAAAACACCTTTATACATCAGTCAAAATTGCATTCGCCACCACTTATTTAGAGATCAAGCATTTGATATTCATTTTGCTGCTGAGAAAAGTTTGCAGGGAGTTTTAGCTTCTATTACTGGCTTGATTCGTGGTTATGTTGTGCCATCAAGTCAATGCAAACGTACCAGCGCATTATTAATGGAAGATTTTGTTGATGAACTGGGTAATGGTAATTTTGAACAATTTGGTCAAGCAGGTGAAAGAGATAGTTCTTCGTTCTATTCAAAAACAACCTTTGGCGATACCAAATATACATCTTATGGTTCAATCAGTATTGAGCAATTGCAATTCATCTCATTGGATAAAAAGTTTGATCGTTGTGCAATGGTAATTAAAGAGGGGCAAGGTGAAGAGGTGGCACAAGCTGTTCAAAAATACATTCAGTCACTTAATCCAGATTTAAAACCACAAGCTACATTTCATCAAAATTATGTGCGTGGAGGGACTATTTTTGAAGAAGGTGAAAATGGAATATTGCTTAATAATGATGCTGTAAAAGCCTTAATTGAATATACCTTACAAATGATAAGTGAGCTATCTATTAGACAAGCAAAGTCGTATATGTATGTTGATGATGTTTTAGTCGATTATAACGATAGTCATAAAATGATGCGTATAAAACAGAATGAGGGTGATATATCAGAACAGCCAGAATCTGATTATGCTATGTATTTTTATGCTAAATAAAGGAGGAAATGATGAAAATCATTATAGATTATGAATCCTCATGGCGAAACTCTTTTTTAGATGGCAATAACAATGAACTTTTACCAAAAAAAGGTAGGAGTTTTGTGGGTTCAATGACTAGCTTAAGAAAGCCTGAAAACTTTAAAAAGCGTGAAGTAACGCTTGATACTGTCATGGGGATTTTAAATAGAATAATCGGCGATCAACGTAAACTTTATCAGGCAAGGAAGAGTGATAATTATTTCTATAAAGATATTGATTTTAATGACAGTAATAAAGTGACCTTTAATGATGTTGCTATTGAAACTAATGAAATGACTTACATTAGAAATATTACTGGGAGCACAGATCAAAACTCATTTACTGGTGCGATAAAAACCAATGATGCTATGTTTTCATCAGATTATTCGGCTGAATTTTGGGGTGTATTAGCTCTTGATTTTGGTGAGCTTTGTGACTTTATTGTTTCAAATAATAAAGTGACAGCTCTTATTGATGCTAATCCAGTATCTATCATTACAAAGTTAGAATTACTAAATAAAGAAAAACCAGTACCCAATGACGGGCTGGCTAATGAGGCACTGGAGAAACTCAGTCAAACTTTTGAAGGGATTGAATATCTAAATAAAAAAGGAGAAGTTATGCCAATCAGTTTGTATTGTTCCTCTCTTTATTTACAGTTAGAACGATTATCTAATCAATTTAATATGGATTCAGCCAAAACAAAAGCTGGGGGAATTAGTGGTATATCAAAGCGAGGGTTTACAACTAAAGATTTCATGAATCGTTTTACCACAGGTGAAAAAAAGAAAATTTGGGGCAATCCTTATATTAGAAAAGAGAGAATAAAGGGTATAGGTGAGGTTATTTCATTAATGACCAAAGCCAGCGGAACGCTTGAAATTGAAGTGGATGTAGATAAAGAAAGAGCTGAAAAGATTGAAGGCATGATTGAAAATGCAGGCGTTTCAAGTTTTTATCTGGGTAAAAAGGGCTTAGCCTATGTTTCCAAAATTGATACTTGTCCAAGGAGACACTAATGGAATTTTATTTAGATATTAAAATAAAACCAGATGATGAGATGCGTGAAAATATTTTGCTTAATAAGGTGTACAGCAAACTTCACAAAGCATTATTCACCTTAAAATCAACAGATATTGGTGTCAGTTTTCCTTGTTATAAAGTCATGTTGGGTGATGTAATTAGGCTGCATGGAACAGAAGCAAAGCTTACTGAACTTCAATCATCTGATTGGTTGGGTGGTTTGAAAGGGTACTGTACTATTAGCCCTATACAAGCTATTCCAGCAGATGTGTCATATAGAAATATCTCTCGAATACAATCAAATATGACTGAGGCAAAATTACGCCGACTGATTAAACGAGGATCAATCACTCAAGAAGAAACAAAAGCCTATAAAGCAAAAATGTTTCAACAAGGAATGGGTAACCCTTATCTTGAATTAGAAAGCGGATCAAACGGGCATAAACATCGGCGTTACCTTCAGTTTGGTGCGTTACTTACTGAACCTGTTGAAGGTGGATTTGATCAATTTGGATTAAGTAAAACCGCCA
>JAGLUC010000343.1 GCA_023134955.1 Methylococcales bacterium
CACCCAAATACCGACAAATAAGCCGACTATCATGCGTAGGATTTTTTCTGCCAACAGCCATGAGGTATTTTTGAAATACTTCATAAAGCCTTGGTGATTTTTTAGGCTGGAGAGTTTAGAACTGAGTATATTAATGCGCTTTTCCGTTTATTTGTTTGTTCATGTTATGTTTATAAGGCTTATTTTTACCACAGAGGGCGCTGAGAACCCCCCCCATATTGTTCTTTAAAGTTACTCATTTACCCACTCAATCATTTTACGAATACCTTCTTCTTTATTAACTAAAGGCTTCCATCCAATTAACTGGTTTGATTTTGTTATATCAGCCACAAATACACGTTGATCGCTTTCTCTAGGTGGTAATTGAATATAATCCATTTTTATAGCCAATTCTTGCTCTAAAAAGCTAAATAGCTCTAATAAAGAGGATGAATTATTCATGCCTCCACCAATATTAAAGGCTTGCCCTTTTATTGTGTCTATTTTTTTGGCTGCCTGCAAATATAAGGCAACACAATCACTAGCGTAGAGTAAATCACGTACTTGTTTACCACTTCCTGAAATAGTAAAGGATTCTTTTAAGGTATTATTTTTTATTTCTATTGCTTTACTGGTAAACCAACCTACCCATCCTTGATCAACAGTCGCAAATTGTCTACCGCCAAACATAGAAGAATGTCTAAAAACAACCGTTTTTAAACCATAGATACGTGCAAAATCGAGCATGTATTGATCTGCACTGCCTTTAGATGTTCCGTAAGGTGAATGAAAATCAAGGTTTACCGTTTCATCAAATCCATTTGGCTTATTAATACATTGGTAGCGTGTTGCAGTTTCTTCGTAGTTAAACTGTTCTAAATCACCATAGACTTTATTGGTTGATGAATAAATAATAGTGCTTTCTGGTGAATATAGACGTACCGCATTGAGTAAATTAAAGCTCCCCCCTACATTCACTTCAAAATCCATTCTAGGATCAGCAATGGAGGTGGTCATCGCAACTTGCCCTGCTAAATGATAAATTACATCGGGCTTATGTTGTTTAATAGTGCGTTCTACATCGTTGGTATTACGAATATCCCCATGAATAAATTCAAATTCACCC
>JAGLUC010000344.1 GCA_023134955.1 Methylococcales bacterium
TTGGTAAATCGTGAATAAATATTACCCGCTTGCTTACCTGTAAATCTTAAAGCTGCTTCTTCAGCACTTTTAAACACATAGCTGGAGGTGGCAAAAATTGGCATACTGTGCTCATCTTCATGAGTTCGCTTATGCCCTGCTCTAATGGCTTGCGTTTCTAGTGAGTAATCGTTCCAATCAAAATCTGTCATTTATTTACCAAATAATGGTTATTTATCTGTAACCTAATTAGTATTTTGTATGTCAATAATGAAGTTATCCGCATTCCGTTCTGCCTGTGCGCCATCATTTCTTAAGCTATTAATGCAGTCTAAATAAGCATCATCAATATCCCCTGTAATATATTGCTGATTAAAACAAGAAGTATCAAAATGTTTGATTTTAGAATTTCCTTTTTGTACGGCTTCAATTAAGTCTTCTAAGTCCTGAAAAATCATTTTATCAGCACCAATGGCATGCCCAACCTCCTCTTCTGTTCGGTTATGAGCAATTAACTCTTCCACCACTGGCATATCAATACCATAGACATTAGGGTAACGCACTGGTGGTGCTGCTGATGCAAAATAAACTTTCTTTGCGCCTGCATCTCTTGCCATTTGAATAATCTGTTCTGAGGTTGTGCCTCTTACCACTGAGTCATCAACTAATAGTACATTTTTACCTTCAAACTCTAGGTCAATGGCATTAAGTTTTTGCTTAACAGATTTTTTACGCATCTGTTGTCCAGGCATGATAAATGTTCGTCCTATATAACGATTTTTTATAAACCCTTCGCGGAACTTAACCCCTAGTCTATTTGCCATTTGTAATGCAGATGTCCGACTGGTATCGGGTATAGGAATAACTACATCAATATCATGATCAGGCCATTCTTTTAAGACTTTATCAGCTAGTTTTTCACCCATTCTTAAACGTGCTTTATACACAGAAATACCATCAATAATTGAATCGGGTCTGGCAAAATAAACATACTCAAAAATACAAGGACAATGGTCAACAATATATGAACATTGCTTGGTATGTAGTTTCCCTGCCGCCTCTATAAAAACAGCTTCACCTGGTTCAACATCTCTAATGACATTAAATCCCAAAACACTAAGCGCTACATTTTCAGACGCTACCATAAAATCCGAACCTTCTGCCGTCTTCCTTTCACCAAAGATCACTGGTCTAATACCATGTGGGTCTCGGAAAGCTAACACGCCAAAACCAGCAATCATGATCACAACAGCATATGCACCCCGACAACGCCTGTGTACTGCTGATACAGCTTGAAAAACATCATCTGCATCAATCCTTAATTTACCTACCTGTTGTAGTGCATGGGCAAAAATATTCAGCAATATTTCAGAATCGGAATTAGTATTTAGATGACGCTGATCATCTTTGAATAACTGTTCTTTTAGTTCTTCCGTGTTTGTTAAATTACCATTGTGAGCCAGAGTTAAGCCATAAGGAGAGTTAACATAAAAAGGTTGTGCTTCCGCTGAACTTGAGCAACCTGCTGTTGGATAACGTACGTGAGCAATCCCCATGTTACCTCTCAACTTCATCATTTGCTCATTTGAGAAGACATCTCTGGTTAAACCATTATCCTTTCTTAAATAAAAACGTCCTTGTTCACAGGTTACAATTCCAGCGGCATCTTGCCCTCGATGTTGCAACACCGTCAGTGCATCATAAAGCTCCTGATTGACATTTTTATGGGAAACAATACCAGCAATACCACACATGTTGATAAACCTTATTGAAAATTAATAATTTATATAGCCCGCCAGACTAGTGGGAATATGATCTCGCAACCAAATAGCTATAGCCTGAAAAGGTGGGATTAAAACTGACTCTTTCCACCAAGGGTCTTCTGGTAAAGGCGTTAACCCTGCCAACATAATAAAAATAGCAACAACTATTAACCCTCGTGCAATTCCAAATATCATACCTGCAAAGCGGTCTGAACCAGTCAGCCCTGTTTGCTTAACTAATTCGCCAAGTAAATAGCTAATTAAAGCCCCTAAAATCAGAGTGACAAAAAACAAAATGGCAAAAGCTATGGCAATCCTCGCTGAAGGATAATTTATCAAACCTTCTAAGAAAGTTGAAAATTCCCGACTAAAGGTCAGTCCAACCCATATAGCAACTATCCAGATAACTAGAGAAAAAGCTTCTTTAATAAAGCCTCTTAAAAATCCAATTACTGAAGAAATCAGTATAAGTCCAATAATGGTGTAATCAATCCAGATCATTTATCGCCTCAATACTTAAGGCATCTCTATTAATTCATGACTGGCATCTATACGCTTAAAATATTCGATAACTTCGTTAAAAATCTTGTTAATAGCTTACTATTAACTGCGATCTTCACCTTGTTCTCAAACATTTTAAGCGCATACCTGCTCAGCCAGAATTAATAGAGCTGCCTTTTATCTTTGAATTTTATAATTTATAAAAAAACGTTTAAAACTATTTGCCTTCCGGGGCAACAATCCCTTTAATTTTAAAAAACTTCTCAAGCTTTACTATCATTTTTTCTGCTCTTTTTCTATTAAGTTCAGGACCAACCTTTACCCTGTAAAACTGACCTTTATCCGTTCTAACAGAAGTAATGGCTACAGGAAAACCCTTTTTACTTATCTTGTTTTTTAATGCAATAGCATTACTTTTCTGCTCAAAAGTACCTAATTGAATAAACCAGCGGATTTTATCGGCAATGGTTTTTTGTCTGGCTATTTGCTGTTTAATAATTTCTGGTTCAGGCAGTTTGATAACATCATCGACACTCTTAGGCGGTGTTTTTGGGCTAGTCGCTTGCGGACTGACAACAGCTACTGGCATATCAGGTATTTTTAACTCACTCACTATTTTTGCAGTTTCATCAATAGGGTCATCAAATAGCATAGGGACAAAAATTGCAGCTAATGATGTTATAACAACCGCACCAACCAGTCGTTGTTTTAAACCCTGTTCCATACTCATCACCTTAAATATTCTCAGTATTTGCCAAATACTCTGAAACTAGAAAAAAAGAGCCGAAAACAAGGATTAAATCACCTTCTTCGGCTTGTTTTACTGCTGCCTGATAAGCCTCAGAAAAATTTTTATGCCCAAATACTACATTTTCAAGTCCACATTCGCCAAACCTTTCTTTCATGATTAATTCACTTGCTGCTCTAGGGGTATTTAATGGTGCAACAAACCAATATTTAATCATCGGCTTAATAATATTAATGACTGAAGTAATGTCTTTATCTTTCATCATTGAAAAAACTGCATGAATTTTTTTATTAAAAAATTTATTTTTTAGATATTCTAGCAAGGCTCTAACTGCTTGAGGATTATGTGCAACATCAAGTAATACGGGAATTTTTCCATCAATCAACTGAAATCGTCCCTTTAATTTAACTGATACCAGTCCTTTGTGAATAGCCACTTCAGTAATAGGCAATAAATCTTCCATTTCAACCATTGCCATTAATGCAGAAGCCGCATTCTGAAATTGGTGCAAGCCTTTTAATGCAGGTCTAGGTAGCGCTATATATTCGCGCTGTTTATCGCCAGCACAAGACCAATCCCATTCATTTTCTTTAACTTTAAAGTTAAACTCTTTATTGATACATAATAAAGGTGAATTCTTTTCAGTAGCACAATTCAATAATGATTCTGGTGGATTAGTATCACCAATAACTGCGGGAACATTTTTTCTAAAAATACCCGCTTTTTCAAAGCCAATAGCATCTCTGGTTTCCCCTAGCCAATCAACATGGTCAATACTAATACTAGTGACCAAAGCAACATCAGCATCTATAATATTAACTGCATCCAACCGACCACCCAGACCCACTTCTAATAATTGAATATCTAATTCTGATCGCCAAAATATGTCGAGTGCGGCTAATGTCCCAAACTCAAAATAACTAAGAGAGACATCATTTCTAACATTATCTATTCGTTCAAAAGCCTGGCAGATAGTACTATCATTTACCGCTTCACCATCAATTCTTATTCGTTCGTTATACGTCAGAATATGTGGAGACGAATAAGCCCCTACTCGATAACCCTGGGCTCTATAAATTGCTTCCAAAAAAGCAATACTTGAACCTTTACCATTGGTACCCGCTACAATAATAGTAGCAGGTTTAATCCCTTTAGGATTAAGTGAGTCAAAAACACATGAAGCTCTTTTTAAACCTAAATCAATTGATCGAGGATGAAAACCTTCTTGCCATGTCAGCCAACCAGAAAGCGAATCAAAACGTGCCATTTTAACCGTCTTTAATCTTCTTCAGTTTCGTTTGATGCTTCTTCTGCCTCTGATTCAACTTCAACTTCCTCTGATTCAACTTCCTCTACAATCTCTTCAATATCATCTACAGGTGGCACATGTCCAGCCATCAACATAGATAAAATATTGCTAATTCTCTCTCTCATTTCGCGGCGATCAATAATCATATCTATTGCACCACTTTTAAGAAGAAACTCACTCCGTTGAAATCCCTCTGGTAATTTTTCTCTTACTGTCTGCTCAATAACACGAGGGCCAGCAAAACCAATTAAAGCCTTAGGTTCAGCCACATTAATATCACCCAACATTGCCAAACTGGCAGATACTCCGCCCATGGTTGGGTCTGTCATAAATGAAATATAAGGCAAACCCGCTTCTGATAAACATGTTAATGCTGCACTGGTTTTAGTCATTTGAAATAAAGAAAATAGTGATTCCTGCATACGTGCGCCACCACTTGCTGTAAATACAATAAAAGGCACCCTCAGTTCAATGCTTTTATTAACACCTCGAACAAATTTTTCCCCGACGACTGATCCCATGGAGCCACCCATAAATCCAAAATCAAATGCGGCTGCAACTATTCCTTGCCCATTTAATGTACCACTCATAACCACCAGGGCATCATTCTCATTGCTTGATTTTTGAGCCTGAGTTAAACGATCTTTATATTTTTTTGAATCCTTAAATTTTAACGGGTCATTGGATTTTATACCCGCACCTATCTCAACACGGGCATCTTCATCCAAAAACATTTGCAAACGGCTTCTTGCCGAAATACGCATATGATGTTCACATTTTGGACAGACATTAAAATTCTTCTCTAACTCTGCATTATATAAAATAGCATCACAGCTAGGGCACTTATTCCACAAGCCTTGAGGAACAGTTGCTTTTTTTATAGGGGTATCTGTTCTAATGGTTGTAGGGATTAATTTTTCAAACCAATTCATCGTTATTTGCTCCGCATCTATACTTAGCTATCCATTGCTTGACGCATGGATGTTATTAATTTAATAATTTGTTGTTTGGCTTTTTCAGGATTATCTAAATTTTTTTCAATCTTACTGATAAAGGCACTACCTACAACCACTCCATCCGCTAGGTTGGCAACAGTTTTTGCAGTCTCAGCATTTTTAACGCCAAACCCTACACCTACAGGTAATTTTGTGTTTTCCCGAATTTGAGCCAGTTTTTGTTTTACATCATCTATATCTAAATGACCTGCCCCTGTTACCCCTTTTAAAGAGACATAATAGAGATAACCACTACCGACAGCATTCATTTTTCTAATTCTTTCTACTGGACTATTTGGTGCTAACAGAAATATTTGATCAATATCTCTTGCTTTTAATAATGCCACACAGTCTTCAGCTTCTTCAGGCGGTAAATCAACGGTTAACACACCATCAATTTCAGCTTTTTGTGCCGCATTAGCAAACACTTCATAGCCCATTATCTCAATAGGGTTTAAATATCCCATTAGCACAACAGGTGTTTGCTGATCTTTTTTTCTAAATTCTGTTGCAAACTCTAAAACTTTGGTTAACCCTGTATGGTGTTCTAATGCTCGTTCACTTGCCCGTTGAATAACAGGCCCATCAGCCATTGGATCTGAAAAAGGCACACCTAGCTCAATAATATCAGCACCGGCCTCAACCATTGCATGCATCATCGGTACAGTAAATTCTGGATTAGGATCACCTGCGGTAATAAAAGGAATGAGTGCCTTACGCCCTGTTTTAGCAAGCTCTTCAAAACGTGTTTTTAATCGACTCATATTTTAATCCCCTCGCGCTGCGCCATGGTATGTATATCTTTATCACCACGCCCAGAGAGATTAACAATTAATATTTCATCTTTGTTCATAGTAGGTGCTAATTTTGTCACATACGCCATAGCATGACTTGACTCTAATGCAGGAATAATACCCTCTAACTTAGTTAGATCATGGAAACCCTGCAAGGCTTCCTCATCAGTAATATTAACGTATTCAGCTCTACCCGTATCTTTTAACCAGGCATGTTCCGGACCCACACCGGGATAATCCAGACCTGCTGAAATGGAATGGGTTTCAATAATCTCACCATCGTCATCAGCCATTAAATAAGTTCTATTACCGTGTAAAACACCCGGTCTACCTGCGCATAGTGGTGCTGAATGCCGACCTGTTTCAATCCCATCACCTGCTGCTTCAACGCCATATATTTTAACCGAAGCATCATCAATAAACGGGTAAAACAAACCAATGGCATTTGATCCACCACCCACACAAGCCACCAAGGCATCAGGTAATCTTCCTGTCATTTCCAGGCATTGTTGTTTTGCTTCACGACCAATAATTGTTTGAAAGTCACGAACCATCACTGGATAAGGGTGAGGACCAGCAACTGTACCAATGATATAAAAAGTATCATCAATATTAGTGACCCAATCTCTCATTGCTTCATTCAAAGCATCTTTTAAAGTGCGAGAGCCTGACTCAACAGCTACTACTTTAGCACCCAATAACTTCATTCTATAAACATTAAGTGCTTGTCTTTCAACATCCACTGCGCCCATATAAACCACACATTCAAGCCCTAATCTGGCTGCTACAGTAGCCGTAGCCACACCATGCTGACCTGCACCTGTTTCAGCAATAATACGGGTTTTACCCATACGTTTTGCTAATAAAGCCTGTCCTACCGTGTTATTTATTTTATGTGCGCCTGTATGATTAAGGTCTTCGCGTTTCAGATAAATCTGCGCACCAGCCAGCTTTTTACTCCAGCGCTGTGCATGATAAAGTGGTGAAGGACGACCGACATAATGTTTCAAATCCGCATCTAATTCAGCTATAAATTCAGGGTCTGTCATATACCGCTGATATGCTTCATTTAATTCTGTAATAGCGGGCATTAAAGTTTCTGCAACAAAAATCCCACCATAGGGGCCAAAGTGTCCCCTTTCATCCGGCATGTTATACACGTCAGTCATTTTAATCTATCGCCTTTCTCTGATCGATTTTGTTAATTGCATAAATAAATGCAGCCATTTTAGCCACATCCTTAACCCCTTTCTCAGCTTCAACCCCACTACTTATATCTAATGCATAAGGTTTAACTGTATCAATCGCCTGTTTTGCATTACCCTCATGCAAACCACCTGCCAATACGATTGGCAAAGAACATTTTTTTGGAATTAAATCCCAATCAAACTGGTTACCACTGCCCCCTTTTATGCCAGGGTGATAAGCATCCAATAATAAAGCACTTGCATCTTGGTATTGTACAGCAATATTCATTATATCTAACCCTGCTTTCATTCTAATTGCCTTCATGTAAGGCTTATTATAAAGACCACATGCCTGAGCTGATTCATCACCATGAAATTGTATACAATCTATTGCCACCTGGCTTAAAACTTGTCGAATTTGTGACTCTTTTTCATCGACAAACAAAGCAACAACCGTTACAAAAGCAGGCAAGGCATTGACAATTTCAATAGCTCGCCCAATACTCACATGCCTTGGGCTGGGTGGATAAAAAACCAGACCAATAGCATCAACACCCAAATTAGCAGCAAAAACAGCTTGTTGCACCTGAGTAAAGCCACAAATTTTAATCCGAGTTCGCATAATATCCCTTAAAAACCAAGCCAACTACAATAACATAAAACACCCCTATTTGACCTTATACTCTTTAACGTTTAAGAACACCTCATTTTAGCATGTGGATTATTGTGATGGGCCAGGAGGCAGCAGGAATCACAATCTATTTCAATGCTTTACTCGGCAATTGCTCCTGCATTGTTCTACTACATGCCATCCATGGCATTAAACAACGTCCATCGCAATAAGATCACGTACTAGAATAGGGGTATTCTTGAGCCTGAAGAGTATATAAAATAACAAAAAACCCGAACAAAGTTAAAACCCTTCTGGGTTACTGTTTATTTTAATTTACCAGGTTTATTATTTTTGTAGGAAATTTAGATTATCTATAAATATATTTTTAATCTCTCTTCAGCACTTTCCATAGTAAAAACTGCATTAATAACATCATCTAAACTTTGAACAGCTTCTTTGTCTGTAATCCCAGTTCTTTCACTACCAACAACGGTACAGAAATTTCAGAAACGGAATGCCACCGCCTAAAAATCCACCCCAAAAACAATGGGACAACTAAGTCGCAATAAAGTAAGAATCTGCTTATTAACCATGAAGATAAAGTGCTGCACATTATGGAAAACATGGTTGTGCCATTTACCAATAATGAATAGATGGCTGATTTAACTGTTTGGTCTGGTTATAATAGACAGTATTAGGTATCAAGTATGAGAATAGTAAAATGAGACAGGCTTCATTTTTTAGTACTTTTTTTAACGGCTTGCGTACTATAAATATTTATTTTCCTGCAGCGGCTGCCGAGCAAGTGACAGATGAGATTATTAATGATATTCAGACCGGTCATACTATAGAACAAAAGACTAAAGATGTTTTGCTGCCACAATCTAAAACCAATGGTTTTCAGCGAATTGTTTATTTGTGGCTTGACCGTTCGATTAATCTCTTAATTCCTTCTGCATATGCAGCAGAAGTAGATTTGTCTGTTGATACAGTGGAAATAGGACGATTACGAGCTGCGATGCCTGCGCGATTTTCTGTATTAAAAACGTTTTATTCTAAAGGCTTGATAGCGATTAACTCGAATGGTATTTTAGTCGCTAGAGGTACGATTCCTCTTAAAGATAGAAACAAGGTTAAAAAGCTGGTTGCGGCTGAAAATGCGGATAGGTATAGTCTTTATCAGGCTATTGCTAATGGGCATCCAGAATGGTTCGATCAAATCAAAGCTACCTTTGCAGACCGCTGGATAGAACATGCACAAAAAGGTTGGTGGCATCAAAATTCAAAAGATAGTTGGAAGCAAAAATAAAAATGGCGCGTAGAAGATCAAGAAAAAAGAAGTTACCGGAAGCTCCGGTTAATGTCACCATTGAATCCTTAGCTCATGATGGGCGTGGTGTTACTCATGTTGAAGGTAAGGTGGTGTTTATTGATGAAGCTTTGCCAGGTGAGGAAGTGGAATTTATTTATACCGATAGTCGCCGTGATTATGCGGAAGGTAAAGTCGATAAATTAATCACTAGGGCGAAACAACGTGTTGATGCTGAATGTCCCCATTTTGGAAGTTGTGGTGGCTGTAGTTTTCAGCATGTTAAAGAGACTGAGCAAATTGTCTTTAAAGAAGGCTTGCTTAAAGAGCAATTTACAAGAATCGGTAAAGTAGAGATTCCTGAAATATGGGAACCTTTAACTGGGCCGCATTGGGGGTATCGTCGTAAAGCCCGAATGGGTGTTAAGTATGTAGCTAAAAAAGGTCGTGTACTAGTGGGCTTTAGAGAGCGCAGAAATCCTTTTTTAGCTGAAATTGAAAGCTGTAAAGTGATGCACCCTATTGTGGGTGAGAAGCTAATGGATTTGTCTAAAATGATTGGTGGTTTAAGCATTAAAGACAAAATCCCACAAATTGAAGTAGCAATTGGTGATGAAGAATGCGTGTTAGCGTTTAGGGTTTTAGAGCCACCGACAGCAGAAGATAAAGAACGGATGCGTGAGTTTGGTCATAAACACAATATGAGTATCTGCTTGCAATCTAAAGGACCTGATACTATCGTGCCTATTGAGGGCGAGCCAGAAATCATACCGACTTACAGCTTGCCAGATCAGGGTGTTAAGTTTAGATTTAAGCCAGCCATGTTTACTCAGGTTAATTATCAGATAAACAAAAAAATGGTCACGCGGGTTATTGAAACCCTGGATTTAAACGAAAATGACAATGTACTGGATTTATTTTGTGGCTTGGGTAATTTCACCTTGGCAATGGCGACTAAAGCGGGACATGTTGTTGGCGTGGAAGGTGATCTACCTTTGGTCAATCATGCCAAAGAAAATGCCAGATTAAATAATTTAGATAATGTTGATTTTTATGTGGCTGATTTAACTAAAGATGTCAGTGATCAAGCCTGGTCGAAACAAAAATTTAATAAAGTGATGCTAGACCCGTCAAGAGCAGGTGCTTCTGAGGTTTTGCATAATTTAAAACACTGGAATCCTGATCAAATTATGTATGTTTCCTGTAACCCATCAACTTTAGCCAGAGATGCAGGTATTTTAGTCAATGAATTAGGCTATAAATTGATTAAAGCAGGGGTAATGGATATGTTCCCTCAAACAGGGCATGTTGAGTCAATTGCTTTGTTTGAAAAAGGCTAAAATAACCGACTATGAACGCACCTGATCAATATTTGCATGTCTCTATTGCTAATCAGCAATTAAGCTTGATTAAAAATAATGCGCTTATTCAGACTTATTCAATATCAACAGCCAAAAATGGTGTGGGCGAAAAAATGGGCAGTGAATGTACGCCTAGAGGCTGGCATAAAATCAGGGCTAAGATTGGAGCGTCACAACCATTAAATTCAGTATTTGTAGGTCGCAGACCGACAGGAGAGATTTATAACCCTGATTTAAATCAGAAGTATCCACAAAGGGATTGGATTTTAACGCGAATTTTATGGCTGGGAGGTTTGGAGTCAGGAAAAAATCACTACGGTCAAGTAGATTCAACATGGCGTTATATTTATATCCACGGCTGTCCTGATAATCTAATAAAAGGAATGCCTGAGTCACACGGTTGTATTCGTATGAAAAATCAAGATATTGTTGATTTATTTGAAAAGGTTGATGTTGGTTTGAAAATATTAATTGAATAATGACTAGAATTGTATTGGGTATAGAATATGACGGCAGTCTTTTTTCTGGCTGGCAATATCAAAATCAACGGCGCACAGTTCAGGACGAGCTAGAGCAAGCATTATCAAAAGTAGCCAATCAGAAAATAAGGGTTCAATGTGCAGGAAGAACAGATTCTGGGGTACATGCGATAGAGCAAGTGGTACATTTTGATACTGATGCTAATCGCCAGCTTGATAGCTGGATGATGGGGGGCAATGTCAATTTACCTGAAGATGTCAGAATTATCTGGGCAAAGCCTGCAATTGATGACTTTCATGCCAGATATAGTGCGATTGCCCGATATTATCGCTATGTAATTCTAAATAGAAAAATGAAATCAGCACTTATGCGTAAGCAGGTTACATGGTGCTACACCCCTTTGGATGAAACTAAAATGCATGAGGCTGCTCAAATACTGGTGGGGACACACGATTTCTCCTCATTTAGAGCACAGGGTTGTCAATCGCTTAGTCCGAATAGAATAATGCATTTTATAAGGGTTTATAGAGAGCAAGAAAAGGTTATTATAGAGTTATCGGCTAATGCTTTTTTACATCACATGGTCAGAAATATTGCAGGTGTATTAATAGATATTGGTTCGGGTGATAAACCCGTAAGTTGGGTGCAGCAATTACTCGATTTAAAAGATAGAAAGCAAGGTGGGGTTACTGCCTCACCTTATGGTTTGTATTTAGGTGGGGTTTATTACCCTGAGAAGTATGGTATCGACAAGCATCCTGTTTTTGATTTATTAGAAGCTGATGTAGGTCGCTTTGAATATAAGATTTAATAAGCAAGAGTTTTAATATGATTGATATAAATAATTTTTTGTCTTTTCAAGTACATGGTTCAGCGGGAGCAGGACATAAAGCAAGTGATGGTGTTGCTGGCATGGTGGAACAATTCTTGACCTTTATTGAAAGTTTAATGGAGCTTTCATCAGGCGAGATATTTACCCTCATAATGCCTGGTTTTTCTGCAATGGCTAATATTCACCCTCTGGTCGTTCATTTTCCTATTGCTTTAATCATCTCTTTTTTTATTATTGATTTAGTTGGCTCTTTGTTTGATAGTGAAGGCTGGCGAAAGTTGGCAACTGGCTTGCTTTATTTAGGCACTATTAGCGCTGGAGTAACTGTTGCTGTTGGCTTTATGGCTGCAGGCTCAGTAGAGCATGGTGATAGTGTTCATTTAATTATGATGAAGCATAAGTATTTTGGAATTTCTATTCTTAGCTTGTCGATTTTTCTATCGTTGTGGCGACTTTTGAGTGGTGGCGCAATTAAAGGCGCAATGAATATAATCTTCCTTATGTTTGCTGCCATACTCAATGTGTTAATTATCTTAGGTGCAGATTTAGGTGGATTAATGGTTTACAAGCATGGAGTGGCTGTAGAGGCAGTAAAAGTAAATAGCATCGATTATTTTCATGAGCATACGCACTCTCATTAGAATGCGTGTTAGTCTGAAAGTGTGTAAGTTAAATAAAAATTTTTTAGTTTACAATATAGAATTTAAAGGGGTCATAGCCAATGCCATTAAGTTAAGCAAGCTGAAATAGGATGTGCTGAGGAACGAATAACACCATGGATGGTGTGTAGTAGAGCAATGCAGGAGCAATTGCCGAGCGCATCTTTCGCGATTGATGCGCTTCCTATCGTCAGCACATCCTATGTTATCACCTTAACTTAACGACATTGGGGTCAGAGCCGAATGGCACTTACTTAACAGCTTATTACTAATAAATCAGTGTGTTACGCTAGGTTCTAATTCAGAGAACAGCGTTAGAG
>JAGLUC010000345.1 GCA_023134955.1 Methylococcales bacterium
TAATTTTAATTTGGCTCAATCTACCTTATCTGTTGATAGCAGTAGTTTTGGTTTTAGCGGTATAGAAAATCTTAATTTACAAGGTGGTGACAGCGGCAATATCTTTACAATAGAAGATTGGACTGGGGGCTTTTCGATAACTGGCGGACTGGGAGAGGATTCACTGGTCGGTAGCAGTATTATAGATAACGACTGGGCTATTGATGGGCAGAATTCTGGGTTTCTAAACGACCAGTCTTTTTTGAGCATTGAGAGTTTATTTGGCGGTGCAGTTAATGATGACACCTTTACCTTTGAACAGGCTGGCACGTTAAGTGGAGTTGTTGAAGGCGGAGATGCAGGCTACGATATTGTTGTTCTTGCCGGTACGTATGGAAATATTGACTACCAAGTTACAGGTGAGCAGTCAGGTATTTTTGACTTAGATGGGGATATTCTCACCTTTGGGGGAATGGAGCCAATTATTGTAAACAGTGCGGGTACTTTTACCATTTCTGGTACCACGGGTGATGATAATGGTGTTAACTCGATTATCCTTGAAGATGTTAATGACTCAAGTGAGGTCACGATGCAGATATCGGGTCTCGGTGAAACAATTGCATTTCTTGATAACCCCATAGATAAACTGGTTATTAACGGGCTAGCCGGTAACGATACGGTTATCGTTGATTCAGTTGATTCAGCTTTTAATGCGGCACTTGAAATCACCGCCGAAAGTATTCTTATCGAGGATACTGCAACAATTAATACAACCCACGATATTATTCTGATAGCTCTTGCCGATTCTGATTCGGGTATTCAAACGGCTGAAATATTTATTGATGGTGACATCACTACGACGGGACACCTTAAATTAGCCGCACAAGTTGATAATGTAATTACCACTGCGAGTTTTTCTAGTATATCAGAGATAACAGCATCATCAGCCCAAGCATTAGTGCGAGATGGTGCGTCTCTTGATGTCGGTACGCTGGAAATTACCGCACATACGAATGTTGATATTTCAGCGACACTTACGACTAACTCGCCACTTGCCTTGGTAACGATAGAGAGTACCCAAACAACGTATGCCGGTATTGCGGGTAATGTATCGGTCAAAGTAGGTTCTGGTTCAATTGGTGGCGTGCTTGGAAACCCAAGTTTATTGATTGAAGCAATTGATAGCTCTGAAATTGAAACTACGATTAACCATACAGCACTCGGTGCATTGCTGGGCAGTGCTTTAAATACAGGTTTTGACGCTTATATCAGCAGTATTGATATAAGCCGTGATACTCAAGCTTTTCTAGGGGATGGGTCGGGTACGATTAATAGTGTGCCTGTAGCACCATCAACGGGTTTAGTATGGGTTTATGCAGAAAATAAAGATGGTGCAAATGCCGGTATTGACGGAAAAGTAGAGTCTTTTCTTTTTGGCATGCATAGCAATACAGCCAGCAAAGACGATGTACTCGCTTTTGTTGATAATGCGCAGATGAACGTTGCTTCTTTGGAATTGACGGCTAAAAATACCTCTAGCTACTCAGCAGACTCAAAAGTCTCTAGCAATAATGTTACCGGCCAAACCAAGGCTTATATTGTTGATAGTACAATTTCTGCAGCGCCTACATCGAATACGGATGGTGTCATTATTCTTGCTTCTGATACTGCATCTTACACGGCATTATCAGATGATTTTCAGGCTGATTTACTTGATTTTTCAACAATCGAATTTGGTAAAGCATCTGCTATTAACGAAGTAAACAAGCCAACTATGGCTTATATAAGTAATTCAGATGTTGATGTGACGGGCGGTGATGTCAGTGTAACTGCAATTAATAATGTCCAGCTTAGTGCCATAGCTAAGGCAGTAACAGTCATTGATAACAACGGAATTTTTGATACTTATTCCCTTAGTCTAGGAGGCACATTTGCAGCTAATGAATTATTCGGCAATGTCGAAGCCTATATTGCCGGTAGTACGATAGATGTTGCTGGTTCTGGTTCAGATGTGCTTATTAGTTCTACCAATACTACAGCTCTTGATGCCAGAGCGGAGGCGAGTACCAAAGCGACCGGTGGCTCAGGCTCCGCAGTAGGTATAACGGTTGCTTTCAACGCAATTGGCTGGGATGTAACTAACTTCCTGGGTGCTACGCTTGACACCTTGATTGGTACAGAACTGGCTACAACAGACCAGAGCATGCTCACATTGGCTTCAATTAGCAACAGCACTGTTAACGCAGGTGGACAGGTTTCAGTAACAGCACTTTCTGAACAAGGTATTAATTCAACGGTTTCCAATGTGGCTGAATCTGTAGCTTCGGCACTCTTTGGTGCAAAAGGTATGGCGGTTGCAGGGATTGTTGCGAGTAACAGAGTTTCTAGCGCGGCTCGCGCTTATATAAAAGATAATGATGATTCAGACGGAATGCCAACCGAGGTTATCGCAGGGGATCGTATTTCGGTTTCGGCTGAAGACAGTGCAGGTATATACTCAAACAGCAAGTTGGTATCTTCATCAATCACCACCAATGACGGTGGTGCAGAGGTATTGCAGGACATAACTAACTTCTTCTTAAATGCGGATCATACTACGGATAATTTAGCTGTTACATTGGCCTTTGGAGACAGAGTGCGTTTGGCTGCTGACTACGCAGACGGAGGCAACGCAGGCAGTGTTTATGAATACCTCGGTCAAGATGGCTTTGATCCGACCGATGCTGACATGAGCGAAACCGACCTAAGTGGCGTGGACTACTCAGACCTGGACTACTGGAAAGAAGTCTCAGAGACCCAGCTGATTCCACAAGGACTTAATGTGACTGGCTCAGACTCCGTAGCCGTCGGCGGCATTGTTGTTGTCAATGATGTACGAGCAGGGGTTGAAGCGTATATAGATAATGCGACTGTCACCACCAGTAATGGCGATATTGCCTTAACTGCATTAGAGAACGCACAAATCAAAGCCACCGCTGACAGTACCGCAGAATCATCAGGCGGCAGTGCTTTTGGCACCGGTACATCCATCGCGGTCAATGCAACCATAGCCACCAATCTCGTACAAAGCACAGCCAGTGCACGAATTACCAACAGTATCGTACAAGCACAAGATAACACTCTTGATGAAGGCTTAGGCAATATCTCAATAGATGCACAGAACACAGCCATCTTAGAAGCCACCACCCTGATTTCAACAACAACTGGCGACACAGCCGTAGGCGCAGTATTAGCATTTAATACCGTAGGTTGGGAAGCACAAAATGTCCTGTTCAACACACTTGATGCACTGCTAGGAACCCCAATAGGAGTTGAAAATCCTGCAGCCGTTGAAGCATTAATAAAAGACTCAGACATACAGGCTGATGGCGACCTCACATTAATAGCTCAATCGACAGCAGCAATTACCGCAAAAGTCGGCAATGAAACCACAGCAGCAGCTTCTGCATTATTTGGCGCATCAGCAACCAGCTTTAGCGGCATTCTGTCAGCAAACCGGGTAAGTAGTGAAGCACAGGCCTACATTGATAACACAGGCATCACACCCAATATAGTCGACCCAGATATTGAAATCAGGGGTGGTATTGCCATAAGCGCGAAAGATATGGCAGTCATAGGTTCACAAACTCGCCTGCTTTCAACGACCTCATCCTCAAATGACGGAGGTACAGGCCTAGTTAATAGCCTGGCAAAAACCCTGCTAGATGGTTATCAATACACCACCAACTCCGGCACTCAAATGCTGGACTTTGGCGACAAAGTTCGACTCACTGATGGTGTGGAATACACCGGTGGCGGAGAACCAGGTGTTGTCTACGAGTTTATGGGTGTAGATAGCACACAAATAATATTAGGAACAGAAGATTACAGCAACAAAGATTTCTGGAAAAAACTCAATGACGACAACATCATCCCAACCTCAATCGGTAAGACATTACTGAAAGAAGCGGGTGCAAAACTAGGGGGTGGTGCAGAAAGCATGAGCGGTCTCGTTTCACGTAATGATGTACGTAGCGATGTGGATGCATACATTGTTGCCGCAGTAGTGGAAGCAGCCGATGGTGATATTGTACTAACCGCATTAGAAGATGCAACCATCATAGCCAAGGACAGCAGTGAGGTTTCAGCCCTTGATGCGAAAGCAGGCGTAATTGTTAATAACCTCGTTCTCAGTGAAGCCGATGCAGCGATCAGAGACAGCCAAGTCACCGCACTGGATGTCTCCGGTGGGAATGGTAATATCAGTCTTGATGCTCGCAATACATCAACAATAGAAGCAACCGCACTAGGCTCAGTAAAAGGTAAGGAAGTCATCGGCTTTACAGTGGCATTCAACACCATAGGCTGGCAAGCACAAGATTTATTAACACAAACAGTTGATGCCTTAATTGGTGCGCCACACATTGCAGAAGCAAGCGACCCAGTGGCCTTATCCAATGAAGCAGGTACACAGGATATTGGTTTTCGAGATGTAGTTGAGTTCGTTACTGGCTTTGGTACTGGAGACAACAATGGTGACCGCTACGAATTTCAAGGAACGGCAGAAGAAGGCGAAGGCTTAAATCTTGCCAATCAAGATTACACAGATACAACAAAATGGCGCAAACTCCTAGCTATTGATGTCTTCGGTGGACTGCAACCTGCACGAGGACAAGCGTACACTCAAGACTCTGTCATTGTTGCAGACGGAGACCTGAGCTTAACAGCAATCTCAGCGGCTAACTTAACAGCAACGTTGGGCAGCGAATCAAGCGCAATCAAAAAAACCGACTTTGCCATTCGAGCCAAATATGGCACCAGTGGTATGGGTGGCGGTGCATTACTGGCAGGAAACAAAGTTAGCAGTGAAGCCAAAGCCTTTATCGACAACACAGGTATCACAACTGCTCCAGGTGTACTAAATATTGATGTGAACGGTGCAGTCACCATCAGTGCAGATGACACTGCGGGAATCCTGGCAGATATCGACTTAAAAGTAGAGTCATCCACTACAAGTACACTGGATGCGTTGAAAGGCGTAGCGGGTACGCTGGGTTTAGATGATTATGAATACACCATAGCATCCGGCACCAGAACAGTTGCGCCTGGTTTAGCTGAAGTCATCGCATCAGGGGAAGACCCTTTTGATCCAGCCAATGGATTTGCAGCACGACAATCAGGAGACCGCGTCTGGGTTTCGCAAGACTACATAGATAACAATGGACTTACCGCCTTATTAACACAGGGTGTCTATGAATACACAGGGATAGAAGCAACGCTTGACCTAGGTGATCCAGCAAGTGCTGATTATACCAGTGGTGATTGGCATCGCCTGGCTCAAGCCGACTACGAAGACATCCTGTTTCCAGAAATTGGCAATGTAACCGACTCGGATTCACGGGCATTTGGTGGCCTGGTTGCAATGAACGATGTGCGCGGTGACGTAGAAGCCTACATCACCAACGCAACGGTAGAAGCCGGTTCTATTGCCATGAGTGCAAAAGAAAATGCATTAATATCCTCGACAGCAACCAGCAACGTATCCTCTTCAGGCGGCAGTGCATTTGGTACAGGTACCTCGTTAGCAGTAAACGGCCAGATAGTAACAAACCTAGTATTGAGTCATTCAAGAGCGTATATCGATGACAGCACAGTTGGCACAACGGGTACGGGTGATATTGCGATAGATGCACAGAACACCTCAAGCATAGATGCAACACTTAACAGCTCAACACAGACTGGAGATACCGCAGTAGGCATTAGCCTGGCATTCAACTCCATAGGCTGGAAACCACAGAACGTACTGTTCAATGCAGTCGATACACTACTGGGCGACCCACTGATCTCAGAAGCCTTTAATGGTGAAGACCCCGCACTAGTTGAATCATATATTCTTAACTCCGACATCAATGCTGGTGGTGATCTATTCATCACAGCGGATAACAATACCCAGCTCAATGCCACCGTCAGCAATGCGGCATCATCGGAAGCCTCTGCGCTATTCAATGCAAGCGGAGCAGCGTACGGAGGTATTCTCGCCAGCAATAAAGTAAATAGTCAGGCACGTGCTTACATTGACAGAATGGGGGTAGCGACTGTTCATGCAGATGGCAATATCACCATTACAGCCGATGACAATGCCGGCATCTACTCCAACAGCAAGCTGGTATCCTCATCTATCACCACTAATGATGGTGGTGCGGCAGTTCTGCAGGAAACACTTAATGACTTATTGCCAGCAGAGTATACGGCAAGAAACACCCCAGAATCCGTCACCCTCGCTTTTGGCGATCGAATCCGGTTAGACGATGACTACGCAGGTGGAGGCAACGCAGGCAGTGTTTATGAATACCTCGGTCAGGATGGCTTTGATCCGACCGATAATGACACCAGCACTACCGACCTAAGTGGTGTGGACTACTCGGATCTGGACTACTGGAAAGAAGTCTCAGAGACCCAGCTGATTCCACAAGGACTTAATGTGACTGGCTCAGACTCCGTAGCCGTCGGCGGCATTGTTGTTGTCAATGATGTACGAGCAAGGGTTGAAGCGTATATAGATAATGCAACTGTCACCACCAGTAATGGCGATATTGCCTTAACTGCATTAGAGAATGCAACGATTATTGCTAATGTGGATAGTACGGCTTCTTCGTCTGGCGGAAGTGCTTTTGGCACTGGCACTTCGTTAGCAGTGAATGGTTCAATTGCGACAAATGTGATCCAAAGCTCCTCTAAAGCATACATCATTGATAGTATGGTTACTGGTGGTGACCTTAGCGATTCGGATGGTAATGCATTTGGCAATATTGATATTAATGCCGCCAATACTTCTTTGCTAGAGGCTATTAATAAAAGTATGACTAGCAGTGGAGATACCGGTGTTGGTGTTGTCCTTGCTTTTAACTCCATTGGCTGGATGACCAGCAATGTTCTGTTTAACAGTATAGATGCATTGTTAGGTGACCCACTAATATCCAGTGCATTTAATGGCGAAAGACCTGCTGAAGTTCAGGCTTTTATTCAAAACTCAACGGTTGATGCAGATGGTAGCTTAGGTCTTAATGCCTTATCAAATGCTGTTATTAACTCAGAAATTAGTAATGAAACCACCTCCGCAGCATCTGCTCTTTTTGATGCGACAGGTCTGGCAGTTGGTGCGATTTTGAGCAGTAACAAGGTGAGCAGTGAAGCACAGGCTTATATTGGTATTGCTGATCATCGTTCAGATAGTGGAACTTTGTGGGTAGAGCAAGGAGACCGGGTTAAACATGTCGGTGCAGTGTATGAATATAACGGTACAGAAGGTGCAATTAATCTTGCGGATAGTAGTCAAAATTATGTGACTAATACAGCCGACTGGACTTCAGTCAGTGTTAATAATGATATTGATGCTGATGATGGACTTACAATTAATGCGGCTGATAATGCAACGATTCTCGCCGATAATTCACTCAAAGCATTATCAACAACAACTAATGACGGCGGCACTAGTATTTTGGCGGGGCACATTGAGAGTGCTCTCAATGAATATGGCTTTACTACCAATTCGGGAACGCAGGATGTTTCAAATGGAAGTCTTGTTTATCTTGCCTCAGATTACACAGATGTGGGTGGTGCCGCTGCACAAACCGTGTATCGGTATAAAGGTGCTAGTTTAGAGTTAGATTTAGGCACTCAAAATTACGGAGATAGCAATGGTGATTGGGTTCTAATTGATCCTCTTGATCTTGAGTCATTTACGCCACCAGGGGTTAATCTTAACGTCAGTTCTTCTGATTCTACGGCTATTGGTGGTTTAGTTGTACTTAATGATGTTCGTGGTTCAGTTGATGCATATATAAATACAGCACAAGTTGATGTATCTACGTTTGTTTCAATTACAGCAACTGAAAATGCAAAAATTGATGCCCTGAATACCAGTGTTGCCAAAGCTGATGGTGGTAGTGCTTTTGTAGGGGGTAGTACTATTGCAGTTAATGCTGTTATTGCCACTAATTTAGTGCTGAGTGGGGCAAAAGCCTATATTGCTGACAGTAATGTAAATGCTATTTCGGGCGATGTTCAAGTACAGGCATTCAATACCGCTGAAATCAATGCCGTGATAGATAGCGAAACTACGGTAGAAGGCGGTGGCGATAGTTTTGCGATTGGTGTCACTCTGGCATTTAATTCCATTGGTATGAATTCACAGAATTTACTATTCAATACCATAGATGCGTTGTTTGGTACGGATATTGCCAATGAGAATCCTGTACAAGCCAGTGCGAAAATAATTAATTCTAATGTTGTTGCAGGTGGCAGTATTTTAGTTAATGCACGTTCCGAAATGGACATAGATGCAACCATGACAAATGCGGCTTTGGCAACTTCAGTCAGTTTGGAAGATAGTACTTCGGTGACTGTTGCTCCTATTGTTGCACTTAACCGTGGCAGTAGTGAGGCTTTGGCCAGTATTGAAAATTCAAATGAAGTAACGGCACAAAATGGCGATATTACTGTATCAGCCCAAGATATATCCGCTATTCATGCAGATGTGTCCGCTTCTTCAGCATCAATTGCTGTGAGTGCAGGTAAGTCAATTTCTGTTGCAGTTGCTACCTCATTTGCACGTAATCAACTTCGTTCTGTCGTGGATGCAGCTATTTTAGATTCAGGTTCGACAGCCACACCGGTTTCGGCACTTAATGGCGCAATTATTGTTAGCGCAGAGCGTAATGCCAGCATACATGCATCAAGTGTTGCCTCAGCATTGTCATTTTCTGCAAGTGGCGGTAGTGGTGTTGGTGTATCTGGAGGCGGGGCTGTAGCTATCAACCGTATTCTGGGAAGAACCGATGCCAGTGTGGAAAGAAGTGTTCTGATTGCAGATTCGGTAACCATTACGGCACAAAGTTCATCAGATATTGATGCAACTGTAGTAGCAGCTACTCTATCAGGTGCAATTAGTTTAGATGGTGGTACTGCAGTTGCAGTAGGTATTGCGGTAGCTGATAACTGGATTGGCTGGGATGATACTGCTGCTGCTGAGACATATGCAAGTGATCAAGTGCCTACAACGTTGGTAGCGAATGATGTTGTTAAAGTAGTAGAAGGTGGTCGACTAGGGGAGCACTACAAATATATTGGAGCAAACCAAACAGGTGGTGTTGATCTTTCGATTCAGGATTATGGTAATCCTTCACTATGGGAGCGTGTCGGTTTAAGTCGTGAAGGCTCAGAAACAGCAGCACATATGGATGACAGTGCAATACTTAGCAGTATTGATGCAAAAGCTGATTTAACGATAGAAGCCAATGCAGAACAACTGATTATAGCAACCGTTTTTGCAGGGTCAATGGCTATTGGTGCGGGTAAAAATGGCGTAGGTGTTGCGGCCGGTGGGGTTTTTGCTCGCAACCGTATTGCTTCTGATCCTAGAGCTTATATTAGCGGCGATGACAATGACAACGAAATAACGGTAGATAAAGCGACAATAACAGCTTATGACCGTTCAACTATTGATAGTTTTGCCGGTACAGCATCGATAGCAGGAGCTTTTGGCGGACAAAATGGAATTGCGGTATCAGTCGGTCTGACTATTGCAATGAATGAGATTTCTAATCAGGTGTCAGCTTATGTGTTTGATGCTGATTTGCATGTTAATGGATCTGATCATCAAGATGGTGTTCAAATTGGCGCATATGCAGGGGCAGCAAGTAACCATACGGTAGTTTCTCCGTCTGTGAATGCCGATGATCTTGATGATGCGGCTCAACAGGATATGGCTGAAGGCTCTAATGACACAGTTATACTTGATGCGACAGATGCCAGTGGGGATGTCACTATCATCAGTAATTTACTGGCGGATCTGAACAGCCAATTAAGTATTGCTGAGCAAATATCAGGCAATATCAGTCTTTCTAAAATTAGCGATGATTTAGGCTGGGTTTTAGTTGATGAAAAAGGCCGGACTTTTAATCTAAATTTTAATGCATCAAATGATTTAGAGTTTAGTCGTGCATCAATTAATTCCGTTGCCCTTGCGGCATCATTGGCAGCGTCTTTTGGTGGCAGCTCCTCTGTAGCGGTTAGTGGTGCAGGTGCATACTCAGAAAATATTATCATAACAGCAACCAACGCCTATATTTCAGCAAGTGAAGTCGATAGTGTGGGTGATATTAGTATTACCGCTAATAATATCAGTTCCATTTCAGCCAATGTTATCGCCGCTTCTATGGCCGTCGGCGTAAGTGGTGGAACAGGTGTCGGTGCATCTATAGGTGTTGCAATAGCAAGAAATTTTATCGGCATAGAGCGGGATGGCACAAACAGTGCCGCACTGGTTCAGACCTACACGGCTGCTTCCAATGTTTTTTCTGATGGCAACTTAACGCTTAATGCTCATTCAGATCAATCCATTCAAGCGGTAACTTTTGCAGGTTCAGTCGCAATAGCGGCTTCTGGTTCGGGTGCAATTAGTTTCTCCGGTTCTGGTGTCTATGTAGAGAATGTCGTTAATGTTGAGACACGGGCTTATATTGATGGAGACCGTAGTCCTGCTACTGGTAAAGCAATCAGTGCTGATAATATCACCATTGATGCAACGAATACCTCATCAATTTCTACATTCGCAGGTGCGGCATCAATTGCGGCTTCAGTTGGTAGTGCTTCTGTCGCTATATCTGTTGGCCTATCATTGGCTCAAAATGATATCGGCGGTGTTATTGAGGCTGCCATTCGTAACGTAGATGCAGGTGTGGAAGCGACAAATGGTGCAGTCACCATTAATGCAAAAGATGAGGCGGAAATAACAGTCACTTCTGCGGCAGCATCAATAGCTGCAGCGTTTGGTAGTGTAGGGGTTGCAGTATCAGGCGCAGGTGCTGAGGCAACTAATTATATAAATTCAGATACATCTGCACATATCACTGCATCTTCTGTTGATGCTACAGGTGATGTTAGTGTGGTCGCAGATGCGACTGGCGTTATTAGGTCGGCAGTAGTTGCCGCTTCTGCTGCGGTTGCTGTTGGTGCTACTGGTGTCGGTGCTTCAGTGGGTGTTGCGGTTTCACGTAATCTAATTGGCTACAAACAAGGTACGGCAGCGGCAATTTATGATACTTCGGACATAGCGGTTCCCTCTTTAACTAAAAATGTAACGACAGTAGAAGTGCTTGAAGGCGCACGAGCAGGTGATGTCTTTAAATATATTGGTGATAGTGTTTCGGATGAAACTTATGACATGCGTAAACAGGACTTTTCCAATACTGATTTATGGGAGCAGATTAACCTAGAACAAGCGAATAAAGGTTCAATCGCATCAATTTACGACACTTCGGATACAGCTGTACCAGCATTAACTAAAAATGTAACGACAGTAGAAGTGCTCGAAGGGGAACGAGCAGGTGATGTCTTTAAATATATTGGTGACAGTGTTGCGGCCGGAAGCTATGACATGGGTATACAGGACTTTTCCGATATTGATTTATGGGAACAGATTAACGTAGACAAAAATAGCAATAGTATTAAAGCCTTTTTACTTGATAGCTCAATTACTGCGGGTGGTGCATTGCTGGTTGATGCAAGTTCGACTCAATCAATTGATGCCTTAGCTTTTGCTGGTTCTGTGGCGGTAGCTGCTGGTTCGGTCGGTGTGGCGGTGTCAGGATCGGGTGTGGGGGTTGAAAACCGCATAGCAACAGATATTCATGCGTTTATTAGTGGTTCAGGTGTCAGTGGAATTAATGCTCAGTACATAACTGTTAATGCTGATGATGACTCCAGCATTGATGCTTTCGGTGGAGCAGTTGGGGTATCAGCAGCATTCGGTGCTGTTGGTGTCGGTGTGGCCTTAGGGGTATCAACCGTTATCAACGAAATAGCAAATGATGTTACGGCATTTATTAGCAATGCTGTAGATATAACAACAGATGGTGTGAACGGCTTAGGGCAGGGTGTTACTGTTAGTGCATCATCCCCAGATCAAGAAATTCCTGACCTTGCCTTATCAAGTACTGGTTATACTGCTGCGGAATTAGATGATGCTGCTGGCGTTGAAACAGATGATGATAACCAAACGGATACCGCTGCAGAAATAAATGATAGAAATTTTGATGCAGCAACATTAAATGCATTAAAAACAGCACTTATTAATACCGGTGCGGAAGTAGTAGGGCAGTTACGCATTACGGTAGTAACTGAAAGTAAAGCATGGACTGTTGTTGATGAGAGGGGTTCTAGCTTTTCAATCAATTTAAATGGCTCTTCTTTTGTTGCTTCTCGTGCATCAATTAATGCCGTGGTCGGAGCCGCTGCGCTTAGTGTGGGTGTGGGTGCTTTTGGTGGTGCTGTCAGTGGCGCGGGTGCAGTTGCACTTAACGCTATTCAATCCACTATAAAAGCTTATATTGATAGCTCAGATATTGATGCTAATGGTGGTGGAGATATTCTAGTTGATGCCAGAAGTGACAGTCAGATTAATGCTCTGGTTTTGTCCGTATCACTTGCTGTTGGCGTTGGTGCTACGGGGGTTGGTGCTGCACTGGGTGTCTCAGTTGCACGTAACTTCATCGGTTTTGATTTAGCAGGTAATTCAGTTGCTAACTCAGGTGAGACTACGGCTTATACACTTAACTCCACTATTGATGCTCAAGGTGATTTGCTTATTCAGGCAGAATCCAGTCAAGAAATTCGCGCCTTAGTGATGGCGGGTTCTGCAGCCGTAGCAGGTGGTGCTGTTGGTGTGGCCGTGTCTGGCTCTGGCGTTTATGCAGAAAATAAAATTGGTGCAAATACCGAAGCCTATATAGAAGGTGATGGTGTAGGTATTGTGGCAGATAACATTACCGTATCGGCTAAAGATACTTCGGAAATTGATGCCATTGCGGCGGCGACCTCTATTGCTGCAGCGGTAGGTAGTGTGGGCGTGGGTGTTAGCTTAGGCCTATCGCTTGCGGATAATGCAATTTCAAGTACAGTCAATGCCAAAATTGACAATGCAGGTGATACTGTTCACGCCAGAGCAGGAAATATTAATGTAACTGCAGATGACATGTCATCTATTCGAGCAACATCTGCAGCAGCAACACTTTCAGTAACAGCGGGGCTTACTAGCGTTGCCGTTAGCGGGGCAGGTGCTTGGGCAAAGAACACAATAGAAACAGCGACTAGTGCAATAATTGAAGACTCTACTATTAATGCTGATGGTGGCAGTGTAGTGGTAGTTGCGAATGGTTCGGCAAGCATTGAAGCACAAATTATTTCAGCCGCACTTTCGTTAGGTGTTGGCGGTGTGGGTGTTGGCGTTTCAGTGGGGGCTTCCTTAGCTGAAAATACTATTGGTGGCAATGCAACCAATGGTGTATTTGCCCATGTTTTACGTTCAACGGTGACTGCTGACCAAGATGTAACGGTCAATGCCGACATGAGCTCTACTATTGATGCGACAGTTGCGGCAATATCGGTAGCTGTGGCTGGCGGTGTTGTAGGAGCTGCGGGTGCAGGCTCAGGTGCTGATACTAATAACACTCTGGATTATGGTGTAAAAGCCACCATTGAAGATGCTTCAGTTACGGTAGCTAATATAGTTAATGTTCTGGTTACAGATGATAGCGAAATTGATAGTTTTGTGGGCGCAGCCTCAGTGGCTGGCTCAGCAGGTCTGGTTGGTGGATCAATATCTATTGCGGTTTCACTGTCGGATAATATTGTAACAAACGAAATTGAGGCATTTATTGACAATAGTAGTGTTACAGCCAAGACTGTTAATGTGACGGCGGATGATGATAGCGAGGTTGATGCGCATGCTGAAGCGGCTGCAGTTTCTACGAGTATATCTTTAGGCTTTAGTGTATCAGGGAGCGGAGCAGAAACTCGGATAAGCGGAAATAATACGGTCAAAAGTTACGTCACTGGAACTGGCGGTAACGATGTATTTAATCTCACCCATGATTTAAATGTTAAAGCAACTTCTACCCCCGATTACTTTGGTGATGTGGGTGTTAGTTCTGTTGCGATTGGTCTGGCTTCATTTGCTGCAAACGGTGGCGTGGTTAATGTCTCTGTTAAACCCGATATTAGTGCTTATGTAGAAAATGTGACAGTCAATGCGGATGAAATTGATGTTGATGCCATAGCCCAAATTCGAGCTAAGGGCACTGCTTGGGGTATGAGTATCTCAACAGGTCTCTCTATGGGAGTAAGCCAAGTCAATGTAACTACAGATGCCGATGTTGATGCTTATGTTGGCGGTAATACCGGTATTTTTAACATTAGAGCGATGCAGGTCAATGCGACAGCAGCAGATAATCCTAATGTTGGTGGTATGACTGGTCAAGCTAAAGCGACTTCATCAGCTGGTGGCTTATTGCTGGGTGCAAGCTCTACCGTTGCTAATACTTATAACTATAATACGATTACGGCAAGAGTTTTGGCCGGAGCAGATGTAAATGCCAGCGGCACAGTGACTGTTACAGCCAACAATGAAATTAAACAAGAAGCCGATGCCAACTCTGCGGCAGGTGGTTTGATAGGTGTGGGCTCTTCTTCTTCCAAAGCGACTTCAAATACAGTTACCAGAGCTGAGGTTGAATCTGGTGTTAGTCTTAATGCTAATAGACTTAATATTTCCGCATTGGGTGAGTCTGAAAATTTTGCCGATACCACTGCGGGTTCAGGTGGCGTGGTAAGTGGGGCAGCCGCAGCACCAGAAACTAATACGACTTCCATCGTTGAGGCACTGATTGGTGCGAGTGCAGATATTAATCTGAGCGGAGTCAATGGAAAACTGGCAATAACTGCTAGCCACATTGCGCTTCCTAATACAAAAGTAAAAACAGATAGTTATGGCTTGATTGCTGGCTCAGGAGCTGTTGCAGACAATGCTATTACCAGCGATGTTCTCATTAGAATCGGTAATAATGCGGATGTTAGTGCGCAGAATATTAATTTAAATGCAACGAATAAACTGGATAAGCTTGATGTTTCTGGTACAAATATTGATGGTGACGCTGGGGGGCTGGCGAGTGGTGCTAGTGCCAATAGTGATACTGTTGTTGATTTTTCAACCATTGTTGAATTTGATGCGAACAGTACGGTAGATGTTACTGATGTTGATGGTGAGTTTATCGCCAAGGCATTTAATGAAATAAAAGCTGTTGATCAAGTCAGTTTGTTCACTGCAGGAGCAATTTCGGGTGCGGGTGCTTTTACCTCGTTGATTACTACCCAGAATTTGGCTCAGATTCTAATCGACGATAATGCCACAGTAACGAGCAAAGGTGATATTGAGTTAGAAGCCCAAGGTGCGACCGATGTTTATTTGCAGTCTTACTCCGAAACATATGGTGCTGCGACAGTGGCATTGGGTGATGCGATTATAGAAATCACACCTGAGAACCGAATCGATATTAATAATGGCGCCTACCTTTTAGCAGAAGGCGACCTTTTTATCAGTGCAGGAACCGATAAAGATTTAAGAATTGCGGATCATGACTTAGAAGCACGGGTTGATAATTTCGCGGGTTCAATTATTCCCATAGATGACCTTGAAACAAGGGCGCTTTATATTGTCGACAATATTATCTACGTTCATGCTGGCGGTGCTATCGAAAGTTACCAAAATATTGATTTGAATGCTGATGAATTTGGCTTGGCTAGCGTTATTGGTGAAGCCAAAGGCACTAATTGGGCTTCAGCACTGGGTGATGCTATTGATAGTGCCTTGGGTGGAAACAATGAGACTTTTGGCCCCGGAGAAGGTCTAGCGGATGCTCATGGTCAGGTGATTAATGACGGTACTATCCGCACCGGTGCAAAACGGGTTAAGACGCTGGTTCTGGATACCATAGATGCAGTCACTGGCGAGGTATCTAGCTCGACACCAACGGATTTAACGTTCTCATCTTCTCTGCAAACGGTTGAATCATCCAAGCAGAAATCGCTTAATGATGCATTTCAAAACTTGGCACGTTACAAAGTGATTGACCCAGCTACGGGTGATTGGGTTAACCCTGATTTGGTTGATTTTTATGAAGCCGAAATTGTTAGACTACAGCAGGAAATGCTTGATGAGGGTCTGGCAAGAGAGCTTTCAGATGGAAGTGGTGGTACTGAAATTGTTGCCATCGCCCAAAGTGCAATCACGGTAACTATTGATCCTGCAACCGCTCAGGCGGGACGTGTTCGAGTGCTCACTGACCAGTTATCAGGAACCGGTCTTTTTGATTCGCCTAAAGATGCACTCATTTCAATCATTAATGATACACAAGCTTTTTTGATTATTAATGGCCTTGAAATTCCAGAAGTAAATGGCGGTGTTGTCTTTAATGGAATTGATGTCACTGATTCGGTATCAAGTACCGCTGCAAATAATTTGATTTTGGTTGAAAATGCGGTGGCTGTTTCAAAAGATAACAACCATCAAGTTGCTTCTGTGCCATCAGTCAATTTAGTTACACCCTCTTTAAATTTCAGCGCAGAATCTTTGTCGGCAGCTGGTGCTTTACCAGAAATTATTATTCAGAATACTTACGATGTAAGAGATGCGGGAGCTTCATTTCCACCCTGGCCCGATATTACTATTGATGGACCGGTATTAAATCTGCGTGGCAATCTGTCTATCTTGAATAATCCTGTATCGGGCGCTAAAGGCGATGTGGTTATTAATGCCGAGGTTAGTGCTTTAACTCAGAATATTGTCGCAGGCGGCAGTGTTTTTATTGAACTCATTGGTGACAATACCGCCTTTAATGTTAAAGGTGCACCGTATTCAAATTGGTTGGGTGGCAATTTGACAGGTAATGGTACTCGAGATGCCGCAATTGGTGAAAATGATGTAGAGGTTTTTCCGGGTGTTACTATTGATGGCGACCATGATATCGCTGACTTTTTAGATGTTACACCTACGACACCTTCCTTGCAGGGTGACCGGATTACTATTAAAGCTGAATACATTAATGTTAATGGCATTATCCAAAGTGGTAAGGCAGATTTTAGTTTAACGTTGGATGCGGCAGTTAAAGCACAGATTGATGATATTCGTAGTGGCACACGTACGGAGACTACATTAGAGACGAATAATAACGACTTCTTGGTTGAATATACTGATGGTCAAGTGGTCATTAGCGAGCTTAGACCTAGCGGTGGCTTTGTTGATTTAACGGGACATGTGATGAACACCCGCAATGGCGAAATCATTGTTTACGGTGGTTTTCCAGACATTCATATTGTCAATAATATGGTTTTTGCTGAAGGAGAAATCCCTGAAATTGTTATTAATCGTATCGATGCTTCCGAACGAGGCGATGGTACATTAATCATCAAAGACAAAGCCAAAGGTGAATCAGACGGTTTTATTGAGAAATTAGTATGGAATGAAACGACTCAAGACTTTGATGTTGTTTTGGAGGCTGCAACTGTACCGTATACTACCATCTACCAAGTACAAAATGATGGCACTGTGCAAGTGATTGAGACCGGTAAAAGTACAGTTAATTCCAGTGCGAATAGCTTTGTTTATAACCCTGAGACCGGCTATCGTCACGGCTGGTCAGTCGGACAATCATCAATTACCGAAACGATCAGAGAATACACCTTAAGTGACTGGTTGGGTATTGATGCCTTTGTACCAGATAAACATGAGCCCGATAAAGTAGATACCAGAATATTAAGTACTGCGCTGATAGAGGACTCTGATTATTTCTTTAAAGATACTTCATTAAACAATGTTGCTTACACCTTTAACTCAGTAAGTGTTGATGGTTTTTCTCAGGAAGAACGTACGGGTTATAACGAGAGAAGCACATGGTATGGCACCAACCACTACTGGTATCAGTACACGAAACTTGAAGGTGATACGTCTACTTTTACTCATACCATAGAAGCAGACCGCCCCATAGGGGTTAGCTTTATTGGTCATGAGCAAGGCTCGGTTTTTATTGATGGTGGTAATTCAAATATTATTGTCAATGGCGCGATACAAAACGAAACCGGTGATACCACTATTATTACCAGTGGCACAATCACCAGTACAGCCTCTTCAGATGCGAGTGCATCGGGATCTGTCGGTGGACGAATTATCGACTTGACTGGTAAACAAGTCGGAACAGATTTGAGTGCGTTACGTGTCGACTTATCGGATACAGTCAGCGATCAACGGCTAGATGTTACCAGTGCCGGCGCAGTTTTTGTTAAAGAAATTGATGGTGATTTATGGGTCGGTGAAATCGTTGCTGGCGCAGGGGAAGAGGCTACCTTAACAGCGCACAATTCAATTTTACGGGCTTCTTCAGGTACATCATTAATTACCGGTGGTGAAATTAATCTAACTGCTGACAGTGGCGATATTGGTAACGCGACCTCGCTGCTTTCTATTAATACAGGAGCCAGAGAGGGCGACAACCTTTCTGCTTATGCCACGGGTGGTATTCATATTTCAGAAACTGCAGGAGACTTGCGCCTGTTTGAAATTTTAGCAGGAGGCGATGTAACCGTTGAGGTTTTGGGCGGTAATTTGCTTGATGGCAATACAACTGAGATTAACGATGACCGAGCCATTGAAGAGTTACGTAACTCTGTGTGGGCTGATTTGCAGTTGACTGATTATGCCGATGGCGTGTTGACAGGAGCGGCATCTGCCAAAATTCAGGAAACTAAAGATTCTTTATCTAATGCTAAAACAAGCGAATATAAGACTTATTGGTCATGGCGGATGGTGCAAAGTGATCACCTTGTATTCCGTGTAGGCTCAGGCGTTTATGATGGTTTTGCATTATTACAAATGAGTACTGATGAGCTGGCGTTTTATGATGATTTCTATCGCCAGCAAGGTATTGATGATGGGTTGTCGGGTGTGGCTCTTGATGATTTTGTTGATGCAGCAGTATTAACTCTGCTAACGACACGAACTGAGCAATACCGTACTCTGGATGCTACCTATGGTAGTGATGGTGGCAGCGATGGAGATGTGGATACTTTTGATGAAGAGTATCTGGTCGCATTGACTCAAGCAGAAATTGAAGCGATTGAGGCCTCTATTAAAATTTGGACAGAAGAAGAGCTTATTAATGGCATTGGTATTGGTATTCTTAAACCTGTAACGGATACTGATATTGTTATTGAAGACCCTAATATAGTCGGCTCAGCCATTACCTTAAATGTTTCTGGCTCTATTGGGCGTACAGGCGGACAGGAACTCATTCCGATTACAGCAGGTGGCAATTTAACCGAAGAGCAACGAATTACTCTAGGTGCTGCAGAACGCGACGATGTTTTTTATCTAGTCACAGATCGTGAACAGGCCACCGTTAATTTTGATGCTGGAAATAATACTATTACGCGTACATCGGGAACCTGGGGTTCTGAGTTTGTAGCAGGAATGGTCATTCAGGTCGAAGGCACGACTGCTAATGCAACTGAAGAAGGGCCTTTCTATACCATTCTTAGTGTAGTGGGAGGTACGATTACAGTCGATGGTAGCCGTACAGCTCTGACCAGCACCGAGTCTTTAGAAAGTGTGCATGTTTCTGGTATTGCACTTGATCCTCGCGGTGTTACTGTCGATGTTACAGCCAGTGTTTCTGGTGGCAACACAATTATCCGTAGTAGTGGAGAAGATTTTTCAGGTTTGTTTGCAGGTATGAAAATATTACTTAGCGGCGATACGGTAAATGGTAATGATGCTGATTCATTGTATGAGATTCAATCAGTCTCAGGTAATGTGATTACGTTGCTAGGAACACCTGGATTGACCAATGAAACAAGTATTTCATTGGTTGTAGACCAATACGTAGAGTTGGTTGCTGTACAAGTACAATTACGTGAAGATCTTGATATTGTAGCCAGTGGTGTTGTTACACTCAATGCGGGTAACGAGACATTTATTGGTACGGAATCAAATATTACTCTGAATGAAGTGAATGTTGCTGGGAACTTACGGATTAAAGCTAATGGCTCAATTCTTAATGGCTTAGATGGTAGTGCGACTAATATTATTAGTGATAATTTACTATTAGAGGCTGGTTCTGGTTCTATCGGTGCGGTTGGTTCAGATAACCGTATATATCTTGATCTAGGTGCTACATCCACTGTCATTGCAAGAGCTTTGGGTGATATCGTATTAACAGAGCGAACCGGTGATATGAATGTTGCGACACTGTTCTCTAAATCGGGTGATGTCGATTTGGTGTCGAATGGCTCTATTCTGGATGCCATTGCCGAAGATTTTGTAAATATAGAAGCCAATGATATTCGCTTTGAAGCTGGTGCAAGTATTGGTGCTGATGGTAACGCATTGGATATTGAAGCACGGGGTGATGGTTCTGCGCTTGGCAAAGGTCTACTGACGGCAACAGCAGTAGGCGATATATTTATTACTGAAGCCTTTGGCGATATGAATATACGCAATATTCTTTCGACTGCGGGCGATGTTACCCTAACTTCTGCGCTTAGTATTTTTGATGCAATGGATTTGGTTGATCCTGCTAATCCTAACTTGGGGGATGACTCATTATCAGTCAGCCTGCCAAAAGCAGATGTATTGGGAGATAATATTACCTTAGTTGCACGATTGGGCTTTATTGGCATAGACGGAAATGAACTCGATATTGATAGTCGTCGAGGTGGTAACGGTTTATTAAGTTCACAAAGTGCACAAAACACCTACATTATTGAAACAAGTGGTGATGTCTTTATTGATCAAGTAGGCACTGATGCAATGACTGCATTTATTACTGCAACTGTGGGCGGCATTTATAATGGTGCGGCACTGGGCGTGTCAAATGTAACGGGTGGTCGAGCATTCCTATCAGCTAATACCAATATAGGTACATCTGCTAAACGTCTCTTTACTCAGATTGGTACTATTCAATCTATTTCCATAACAGGCTCAACTTTTGTTACTAATGATGGCGCATTAGATATTAATCAAATTAGGGGTGCTGTAGGGCAGATCGCTGGTGGCGATATAAATACTATGGCTTCAAGTCCAGTGACTGTCTTAGCAGATATGATTGCAGCAGGAAATATTACAGTTGATGCCAATGAAAGTGCGGCAAATGACTATGATGTTATTACCGTGAATTCAGGCGTTACCGTCGATGCAGGCGGCAGTATTTTCTTTAATGCTGGTGACCACATTGTTGTACAGAGTGGTGCGACAATTGAGGCGAATAATGATATTACATTTAATACCGATGTAGCTAATCTGGATGCTGGCGGTGGTGATATTACCATTACAGGATTAGTTGATGCCATTGCTGGCACAGTTACCTTGGCATCAAACAGTGATAACGATAGCTTTGTAGTCGATGGTGCTATTAAGGCTGGTGATCAGGTGCTGGTAACAATGGGCAATGGTGCGGATACTTTTATAGTTACAGGTAGCATATTGTCAAATGCGCTACTTTCAGTAAATACCGGTGCTGGGAATGATGTTTTTACAGTTATCTCGGGTGGCTTACTGCAATCTAATAGTGGCAATGTCGAAATTAATACTGAAGCCGGGGAAGATACCCTGCTCGTTGCCGAAACAGGAACGCTAGCAGGAACGAGTATTGCTATTGCCAGTGGCGATAGTAATGACCAAATTACTATCGAAGGTATGCTAGATGCTGGAACCAGCACTATATTGATTGATGCGGGAGCGGGTGAGGATGTTGTTTTATTAGATACGCCTATTTTGATTGGTCAAACCACTGTATTCGGTGGTGCTGACGATGATTTGATTACAGTAAACAGATTACCTACACAGGGTGCAACGGATACCTTAATGCTAGATGGTGGTGAAGGAAATGATGATCATATTGTCAACCTGACTGACCCAGCAACAGTTGCAGGGCTAGGTACTGAATATAGAATAGATGTCTTTGATACAGGGATAGGCGACACCGATACGCTTACCGTTAATGGCACAGCATTAGCAGATAACATTCTGATGCGTGCGAGTGAAAAACAGAAAGTAGATGGTGGAGTAGCTTTTGTTGCTGCGTTACATAACGATGATCCAACCATTGCCGTTGAGCGGATTAATTACGACAAGGGGCTCGAAGAACTAATCGTTGAAACTGGAGATGGTGATGATAATGTTAGTCTTGATGATAACTGGGTCACTACAACGGTTCGGGGTGGTGCAGGTCAGGATAATTTTCAGATTGGACAAATTTTTAAAACAGCACGTGATGCTGCAAATGCCAATATTGCATTAGAAGATGAGTTTGAGACAGTTTTATCAACGCGTGGGCATTTGAGTAACGGTGTTAGTTTTGAGACAACAATTGAAGGCGGTGATAATGAGGATACTTTCGTGGTATTCCGAAACTCTGCCAGACTGAATTTATTTGGTGATGACGGTGATGACTTGTTTGTTATTCGCTCATTTGCAGAAGAAGGTTCTAGTGATAGCGACATTGACCTTGGAGAAGGTGCAGATACCGTTGAATATGTTTCTAATGCGGCTGTAAATGTTATCGGTGGAAATGGTAATGATACTTTGCAGTTTATCGGTACTGAGTTTGGTGATGACTTTCTGATTACCAACAATAGTATCAGAGGTGCTGGGCGAACTATTACTTACCAAGAAATAGAGAATCTTGAGATTGATGGTGCAGAAGGCGATGATAATTTCTTTGTTTTCTCAACCAATGAAAACGTTATAACCAAATTGTTTGGCGGCCTTGGTAATGACAGCTTCAGTATCGGAGGTGACAGTGGATCAGTTGTTGTCGCTGATAATGCGATAGAGGCGGAACAAGAAGGCCCACATAATGTCGCGGGAATATTGGGTGCTTTAGAAATTTATGGTTTTTCTGGTAATGGTACAGCTGGTGGCTTAGGCGACCCAGTGATGCTACCTGGCGAAACTAATGTTCTACCATCAGATGGTACAGTGCTTGGCTACCAAGTGGGTGATAACACTGACGATACCATGACTGTTTTAACAAGTGCATTGCAAACGGTAATTAGCAATGATGAGGACCTAGATGATTTACAAAGTTTAATAGGGCAAACGCTGGAAATCAGTAGTGGTGCTGGAATATCCCGTTTCTGGGCGATTACAGCAGTTGTTGATAATAATGGCACTAATACAACACTGAGTTTGCAAAATCCAACACTACCCGCAGAAGAGTGGGAAGACCCTACCATAGGTAGTGAATATGCCATTACCCATTTATCAGCAAATTTCTTTGTTGATGAATCCTTGGCTTTAGATAAAGTGACTGTTTTTAATGATGGCAGCAGCTTGAATTCGAGTGGACTACTGACAGCAAATACACTCACTGGACTTGATATGGTCGCTGTGGGCATTAGCTATGGTGATTTTGAAGCCTTTGAGTTGCTATTAGGCACAGGCAATGATGATTTTACGGTGGATTCTACTGCAGATGGTGTGATTACGGCGATACATGGTGGTGCGGGTGATGATCTGATTACCATTAATAGTCGAGGTGGTTTAGATAGTCGTGGACTGGATGGTTCATTGGTCGTTTTTGGCGATACCACTCAAGATGGTAGCCGATATATAGACAGTAACACTGTGCTTTTACCTGGTTTTGCATACGGTTTTGATACGGTGGGAAACGACACTATTGATGCTTCATCTGCTGTCAAAATGGTTTCAATCTATGGCGGCGGCGGTAACGATATTATTATCGGTAGTCAGGCTGGAGATCATCTTGCAGGTGGTTCTGGTGATGATGTAATTACTGGCTTGGATGGTTTAGATCATATCTATGGTGATTCAGGTATTAATCTTGAGCTTGATACGCGAGTACTCACGATAGTGACAGTGGACACGAGTTCGGAAGATGCCAGAGATGTATTATTAGCAGGTAGCGACATAATAGATGCTGGCGAGGGTGATGATATTATTTTTGGTGACCATGGGATTATCGACCAAACTGTGAATACAGTTAGAATCCTTAGCACATCAAATATAGAGCGGATTAGCACCACTGAAGAGACAGTTGGTTTAGATGATATTATTATCGGTGGTTTGGGTAATGATCGGATTCTAGCGGGTAATGCCGAAGATCAAGTTACTGATTTAATGGATAATAATATTATCTTGGGCGATCATGGTTATATTGACTATGTATCAATAGATGGTGATCTGAGTGATATTGATGTAATAGAAAGTACTTCTACCACCGTAGGCGGCGGCAGTGATGGCATCCGCAGTGGTTTTGGCAACGACATTATTCTAGGCGGACGCTTTGGCGACCAAATCAACAGCCTGGGTGGTGACAACCTCATCCTTGGTGATAGCGGTAGTATTACCGCCGCCAATACTGGTACAGCACAACTGGCAGGACAATCCATCACTCTAGGGTTAATTACCAGCACCGAATTTGATGACGGCGGTGCCGACACCATCACCACCGGTGCAGGTCAAGACATCGTATTGGGCGGAGATGAAGGCGATATTATAGCTACAGGTGATGGCAGTGATATTGTACACGGTGATAACGCGCGTCTGGATTACACCAGTGGTAGTTCAATTACACTTGATTTAATTGAAACGCTTGCTAATGATATAGGCGGTGAGGACATCATTCGAGGTGAAGGTGCCGATGATATATTAATTGGTGGTACTTTAGCTGACCGCATTGATGGTGGTAGCGAAGAAGATCTGATTTTTGGCGATAATGTTAATCTGGATCGTAGCGCTACTTATGGTAATTTTACTAATCTACGATTCCAGACATTGACGGGCTCCGAAATTTACGGCAGTGGTTTAAATGTGAATGGTTTTGTTGAAGGAGAAGTGTTGATTAGTAATACTGCACAACTTGATCCACAGGGCATGTCTGCATTTTGGTCTGATTTCCAGATTACATTGCTTGACCATGATGATGCTAGTAATACAAACAAGTTCGGTGACGATTATATTGCCGGTGGCGCTAATGATGACCAAATATTTGGTCAGTTGGGTAATGATGTAATTCAGGGTGATGGCACTATTGACCTGAATGTATCAGCGGCTCGGTTAGCAGCAGATGGAACGCTTAGTCTGAGTGCCTCGGTGGAAGATTTTGATCATTTTGATGAGTCAAACTTGGTCTTCTCTGTTGAAGGTAATGATGGTGATGACTATATCGAAGGTAATGGCGGTGATGATGTTATTTTTGGTAACCTTGGTCAAGATGACATTATAGGTGGCAGCTCGACGTTATTTAGCCTTGATAGCCAAGGTCACCGTCCAGATGGAGCCGATTTGCTTTTTGGTGGTGCAGGTGTTGATGTTATTCGAAATAATTTGGGTGATATTAGCCATGCTGTCGATTCCGACATGATTCTGGGTGATAATGGCAATATCTATCGACTAGTCACTGGCGGCACGAGTAATGCTTATCTTGGTTTTACTTATGATAACTATGGTGGAGAAAAAATCATTGTGCGTGCGGCAGAACTTATTGACTACACAGCAGGTGAAGCTCACCTGGATGTCAATGGACTGAGTTCGGATATCGGTGCTGCAGATGAGATTCATGGTGAGTCGGGCGATGATTTTATTTATGGCATGGTCGGTAATGATGTTTTATTCGGTGACGGCCAGGATGATGACCTAATCGGTGGCTATGGCCATGACTGGATATCAGGTGGTACTGGCGATGATGGCATACTTGGTGATGATGGTTTGATTTATACCAGTAGAAATGGTGTAACAGGAGAGTCTTTATATGGTATAGGCGCTGTTGTAGAACAAACAATCAGTACACCAGGAGATTTTCAGCAAGCTACTATTAATGTTTTAGGCGAGCTTAAAAAGACTGTTAATTTAACACCTTTTAATGTTGACCTAAATACAGCACTTCAAGACCACTTATATGATGCTCAGTTTGCTGATGACATAATCTATGGCGGCTGGGGAAATGATTTTTTACATGGTGGTTCTGGTGATGACGCTATTTCCGGAGCAGAAGCATTAAATAGTTTCTACTCTGTACCGAGTAATTTAGGTGATGAACTAGGCTATAACAGTTTAATAGTGGGGGAATTTGTCGCTTATGACGAATTTAACCCATTACTTAAAATTAATAACTTCTTCCTTAATTTTAATGCTGGTGAAGGTGAGGTAGTGCTTGGGGAAGCAGTCCTAACTGATGGTAATGACCGGATATTCGGTGACCTGGGTAACGACTGGCTAGTCGGGGGAACAGGAAGAGATCATCTATATGGAGGTTATGGTGATGACCTACTCAATGCCGATGATAATCTTGACAGCAATGGCGGTCTCAATGATGTTCCAGATGGCCCTCAAGCCTCTTACGAGGATTTGGCATTTGGTGGCGCTGGTCGCGATATATTAATAGCCAATACAGGTGGCGACCGCTTGATAGATTGGGCAGGGGAATTTAACAGCTTTGTTGTACCTTTTGCACCCTTTGGTTTAGGGACAGTCAGCCGGGCTTTGCAACCACAAATTGCAGACTACCTCTATGATTTATCAGCAAGTGATGGTGCGGATTCGACTCGTGCTGCTGATACTGGTACAAATATTGCCAGAAATGGGGAGCCAGATGGTGAGCTAGGTCTCGTTACACAGCAAGATACTGATTGGCAAGATCAGACTGGAGCACCTGCTGATCCACAACCTGGTAATGTGGCAGGCGGTGCGCGTGACGTATTGCGAAGTGCTACTTCAAATCTATTGGCACAAGAAGCGGCCATAATAATATCTGCAGAAGAGTTAAGTCAGATACAATTAACAGAGATTGTTAATACGGCTAAATCATCTTGGCAAGAATCAAGATTATTAAATCAAGCATCACTTTCCAAATTAGATAAAGTGGAGATAAGAATTGCTGATCTAAATGGTTTGAAACTAGGTCATACAGCGGGTAATAGCATCTATATAGATATTAATGCAGCGGGTCACGGCTGGTTTATAGATACCACGCCAGATATTAACGAGGAATACCAACGCAATGGCGAAGAATATAGCCTGACAGCACTAAATAATACTGCGGCTAGTGATAATATGGATTTACTCACAGTAGTTAAACATGAGTTAGGACATATTTTGGGCTATGCACATGATAGTAATGGTGGTTTAATGGAAGATACCTTACAGGTCGGTGAGCGAAAACTAATAGTACCTGAGGCGCTAAACTTCACAAGTAATGTAAAATCGGATAGTGCTACAACGCTTTCAAAAATAGTGGAAAAAGCAACATTTAGTGCTAAAAAATTACTTGGCATTAGCACACAACAAGGAAATATTGATTTTCAATATTTTGATGAGCTATTTGGTGTCTTTAATAATCAGGAGGTCACTATAGAACCTGAGGATAGCAAAGAAGACTTTTTGATCTTTAGTAATGATAAAAACCAGGATGGTAAAGAAAACCATGCAACCCAGTATCAACTAAGAAAAGGGCATGAATCTAATGGCTCAGATCAACGAGCAACGGAAAATAAAGCTGAAGGAAGAGAAACGGAACTCACTGTTTTAATTGACTGGAGTGACGGAGAAGACTAGAGCTTTTTCAGCTAAAAAATGACCTGCTCTGAGGAGGGCTAATGAATTTAACTTTATTAATAATAATGAGAAAAATAAAATGAGCACACAACTATTAATCTACGAACGCGCAGAACCCATCAGTAAACAGAAACATAGCAACTGGTCAGTAAAAACAGGTGGTAGTTACGATTTTACAAAAAATATTAATTCAGCGCCATTAACTGCAGTAGAATTTCCTAATGCATCTACGGAATACAGTATTGTTTTTGCTGGCAATGATGATGCTGTTATGCCAGCAGTTATATTAGGCTTACGAGACCAGGAAAACCTGTATTTATCAGAAGATGGAAAATGGAACAGTAAATATATCCCTGCTTTCATTCGTCGGTATCCATTTGTATTCTCCAGTAGTAATGAAGCTAAACAATTTACCCTCTGCATAGATGAAGAGTTTTTGGGCTGCAACCAAGACGGTATAGGTGAACGACTGTTTGATACCGAGGGAGAACAGACCCAATACTTAAAAACAGTTTTAAATTTTTCCAGTGAATACCAAGGTCAGTTCAACCGAACTCAATTATTCTGTAAAAAATTAAAGGAACTGGATTTGTTAGAGCCTATGCAAGCACAGTTCACCCTGCCAACAGGGGAAAAAATGAACTTAGGCGGGTTTCAGGCGGTCAGTCGTGAGCGCTTAAAAAAACTAAGCAATGAACAGTTAGGAGAACTAGCTAAAACGGATGAGCTAGAATTGATTTATCTGCACTTGCAATCGATGAGAAATTTCAATGCTATGGTGGCTCGGGTTCCTGAAAGTGATGCGAGCTCAAATGTTGCAAAAGACTCTAAGAAAGAAAAACTATCTAAAAAAGATATGCATTAAACTAGCAAAGCCTTCCTTCTATACTCTTTACGTTTAAGAATATCCCATTCTAGTATGTAGATTATTGTGATGAGCTAGGTGTAAAGCAGCAGGAATAGTAATCTATTTCAATGCTTTACTTGGCAACTGCTCCTCGGTAATTGCTCTTGCATTATTCTGCTACGCACCATCCATGGCATTAAACAACGCTCATCGCGATAAGATGCGTGCTAGAGTGGGGTATTTTTGAGCGTGAAGAGTTATATGTATCAACTTTGTGAAATTGTTCTATAGATATTAACAAGCTTGATACTCTGCATTCGCTCAAATACCACTTGTCTGGTAGTCTATAGCCTCTTATCGTGATTTTATTAATAATCAATTTACATGAGTAATGTTTTTTCCAAAATTATGGATGAAAATCGTAATGAATATAGGGTTCCTGTTGAACCAGGAACTACGGTTATTATTCATAGTGGTGACAGGGAAATTGTCGGGACAATTGAGGATAAGTCCGAGGGTGGACTAGGTTTAAGAATACCAGAAGCTTTTAAGCAGTATATAGATCAAAATACTGTTGTGACCATGACTTACAGTATGCCTTATGGACTAGTCAGCCATCAAGCGCAGGTCTGTTGGAGTAACTCAGATAAAGCAGGTGAATTAACGATAGGAACAAGGTTTCTTGAGGCTGAGCCTGGCTTTCAAACAGACTATCAAAAATTATGGAAAGACTTTATTGATGCGGAGAAGCTGGAAGATGTGGCTCGTTTTTGGTTGAGTCTTCAATCGGCAATGATTAGTGGGGTTACCCGTGCGGTTGTGGTGTTAGGTGAGCCAGGGGGTGAAGTATTTTCTCCAGTTGCATTTTGGCCGGAAGCACAAACCGGAGTAATTGGGCTAACCGAAGTTGCAGAACTGGCTTTACAAGAAAAACGTGGGGTGTTGAGAGATGAGGGACAATACAACAAAGACCTGAATATTCGAGTTTGTTATATTGGTTTCCCACTAATGCTGGATGAGAAACTGTGTGGTGTGGTGGCTATAGAAATAGTTGTTCGTCCAGAACCTTTGATGCGTGCAGTTATGCGTCAGCTACAATGGGGGACGGCATGGATAGAGTTAATTATTCGCCGTATTGATGGCAAAAAATACACCCCTGAAAATCAGCAATTAGTTACCGTTCTGGAACTGATAGCGACGAGCTTGGAACATGATAGTTTTCAGGCGGCGGCAACCAGCGTTGCCACAGAACTAGCAACTATTTTGGAATGTGAGAGAGTAAGCATTGGTTTTTTGGTAGGGAAGTATATGCAAGTTGAAATCTTGTCTCATAGTACCGATTTTACGAAAAAATCAAAATTGGTTCAGAGTCTTGGCTTGGCGATGGATGAAGCAATGGATCAACAAACTTCTCTTGTTTTTCCTGCGCGTGAGGATGACACGGTAAAAATTCTAAAGTGTCATGAAAAATTATTACAGGAACAAGGTAGTAGTGGTGTTTGTACAATTCCTTTGTGTAATAAAGGCAAGGTATTTGGTGCTTTAACAATGGAGCGTTCATCGGGCGATTTATTTGCTAAAGATACTGTCGATTTATGTGAAACCATCGCCTCTCTTGTTGGTCCTATTTTAGAGGCAAAACGAAGGCAAGATTTGTGGTTAGTCATTAAGTTTGGCTTGTCGATAAAAGAATTTATATTTAAGCTCACAGGGCCGGATCATGCAGGGTTTAAAGTTATAAGTGCAATTTTTGCGGTAGCAATTTTATTTTTTATCTTTGCAACAGGAAGTTTTCGAGTTGCTGCAGATGCCTATCTTGAAGGCTCTATTCAGAGGGTTATTGTTACACCGTTTAATGGTTATATCAGTGAAGCCTATGTCCGTGCCGGTGATGTGGTAAAAAAAGGCTCACCTTTAGTAAAACTGGATGATAATGACTTATTGTTGGAGAGAGCTAAATGGAAAGGGCAGAAAGAACAGTATAGAAAAGAATATCGTGAGGCACTGGGTAAAGCAGAACGCAGTAAAGTCAGTGTGTTAAAAGCGCGACTTCGGCAAGTGGATGCACAGCTTGCGATGATGGATGCTCAATTATCTCGTATACGGGTTAATGCACCTTTTGATGGCATTATTGTTTCGGGTGATTTAAGTCAATCTTTGGGTTCCCCTTCTCAGCGAGGGGATGTGTTGTTTGAAATTGCACCATTAGATGCTTATCGAGTGATATTGGAAGTGGATGAGCGAGATATTTCAACGATTAATGTAGGTCAGTCAGGCGAGTTAGTTTTAACGGGTCATAGTGATAGAGTTATTGCTTTTAAGGTTAAAAGTATTACACCTGTTTCTGAGGTTAAAGAAGGACGTAATTATTTTCGAGTAGAAGCAAAATTGAATACTCAAATTGATGATTTACGCCCAGGGATGAAAGGTGTAGGTAAGATTATAATCGGTAAACGTAATTTAATCTGGATATGGAGCCGACCTCTCCTTGACTGGTTGCGATTGAGTTTGTGGACTTGGTGGCCACAAGGCTTATAGCCTAGGCAACAAGTTATGGCTGAGTCTATGTTTAGCTCTTCTTGGTATCGTATTGCTGGGTTAAAACCTAGGTTAAGAGCCCATGTGCAGATTTCTAGGCATCATTATCGTGGTCAGTTGTGGTATGTATTACAGGATAGGGCTAACAGTCAAAACCATCGGTTTTCACCACAGGTATACTATGTTTTATCATTGCTGGATGGTAAACGAAACTTTCAGACTATCTGGAATCTAGCATTGGAGCAGCTAGGGGATGATGCGCCTAGCCAAGATGAAATGATTAAATTGTTGGGACAACTTCATAGCAGTGATTTATTGTTGTGTGATGTCCCTCCCGATACACTGGAACTATTTCATAGGTTTGAAAAAAAACAATGGGGAAAATGGAAGCAAAAGATTTTCAGTCCTTTGTCAATCAGACTGCCTTTATGGGATCCAGATGCTTTTCTTGAACGCTGGCTGTTTTTAGTTTTACCTTTTGCAGGTTGGTTAGGTAAGCTGATATGGGGTGTTGTAATAGGCACAGCTATTGTATTGGTTGCATCCAATTGGGTTGATCTGTCAGAGGGTGTGGCTGATCGTGTTTTAGCTCCCAGCAACTTGTTGTTACTATTCTTTATTTATCCTGTAGTAAAATTTTTACATGAACTCGGACATGCTTTTTCAACCAAAGTATGGGGCGGAGAAGTGCATGAAATGGGGATAATGTTATTAGTATTTATGCCCGTTCCTTATGTAGATGCCTCTAGTGCATGGTCTTTTCGAGATAGAAAAAAAAGAGCTATTGTCGGTGCTGCGGGTATGGGGGTTGAACTATTTCTAGCCGCTTTAGCTTTGTTTGTCTGGTTAAATGTTGAGCAAGGCATGGTAAGCGCTATAGCTTATAATATTATGCTGGTTGGAGGTGTCTCCACGTTATTTTTTAATGGCAATCCACTACTACGTTTTGACGGTTATTATATTTTCTCAGATCTAATAGAAATCCCCAATCTCTCAAGTCGAGCCAACAATTATATTGGCTACTTGTTTCAACGCTATCTTTTCTCTGTACAACAATTAAATTCTCCTGCATCTTGCACTGGAGAGCAAGTGTGGTTTGTCTGTTACGGTTTGGCATCTTTTGTATATAGGATGCTGATTAGCTTTACGATTATTCTTTTTGTCGCGGGAAAATTCTTTTTTATAGGTATTGTTTTTGCGCTATGGGCTGTTTTTTCGATGGTTGTGTTACCCTTGTCGAAACAGGTTAAATTTATTTTTACCAGCCCTGTAATACAGCGCCAGCGTTTAAGAGCAATTACAGTCAGCTTTAGCCTGTTAGCTGCTTTTTTATGTTTTCTATTTCTATTTCCAGTGTCTTTTAGCAACTATACCGAAGGTGTGGTATGGCTACCAGAGCAGGCAGAAGTGCGTGCTCAGACAGAGGGCTTTGTAGTAAATATTCATGTTCAAACCTACTCAATGGTCAAGAAAGGAGATGTTTTACTGGATATGGAGGATCCCTTGCTTAATTCTAGACAGCTTGTTCTACGCTATCGAATTGACGAATTAAAGGCTCAATATAAAGCTGCTTGGGGTAGGGAGCAAGTGCAAGCACAAATTCTGAGGGAACAAATTGAGGTGATTAAAGTAGAGTTAGCTCAATTGAATGAACGTATTAATGACTTAACTTTACGAAGTCGGTCTAGTGGTTTATTTGTTGTTTCCCAAGCAAATGATTTGATAGGAAGCTTTTTAAAAAAGGGCGACTTGGCAGCTTATATTGTCAATTTTCCTGTTACCACTATTCGTGCTGTTGTGACGCAAGATAATATAGGTTTAGTTAGAGAATTTACAAAAAATGTGGAAGTTCGATTAGTTGATGATATGAAAAATTTATATGTTGCTAAAGTCGTTAGAGTGGTACCCGCAGCATCAGATAGATTGCCTAGTCCCGCTCTGGGATATAAAGGTGGCGGCTTAATACCAACTGATCCGTCATCTGGAGAAGGTGACAAAGCTTTTGAACCAGTATTTCATATTGAACTGGAATTTCCTGCTGAGGCTAATGTCAGAAACCTGGGAGGGCGAGCGTATGTGCGTTTTGATTTTGGCACTGAGCCACTTGCTTGGCAGTGGTATAGATTAGCTAGGCAGCTATTTTTAAGACAATTTAGTGTTTAGATTAAAACGATAGTTATGGATTTTTAATGGCAGCCCATTCAAATTTTAAGCCTGGTATTGTTGAAGGATTATATCCTGAGCGGTCTGTGCTAAAAAAAGCTTATCTTGACCAGAAATTGGCTAAAATAGAGGGTTTTTTCACTCGCTTATTTAAGTATAACCATCGTTCACTTAGCTTTATAGTCCAGTTAGTGAATCAATATTCTGATGAGCTTGAGTTATTGCAAGATCACGCATTAGACGAACGAATTGAGCATTTAAAATCGAATTTAATCCTGCATGGGCTAGAGGATTTATTGATTATCGAAGCATTTGCCCTGATTAAAGAGGTGGCTGGAAGAAAGCTGGGAATGCGGCATTATGATGTGCAGCTTATAGGCGGCTGGATTCTTATTAAAGGAATGATCGCTGAAATGGAGACGGGTGAAGGTAAAACATTAGTAGCAACGTTGGCGGCTTGTACTGCAGCAATCTCGGGTATTCCTGTCCATGTCATTACGGTGAATGATTATTTGGTTAAACGTGATGCCACTTTAATGGAGCCAGTTTATAAGGCTTTTGGCTTGAGTGTTGGAATTATTTCTGAAGATATGGATTTAGCTACTCGTCAAATAGCTTATGCTTGCGATATAACTTATTGTAGTAATAAACAAGTTACTTTTGATTACCTTAAAGATAAGTTGGTGTTGGGGAGAAAAGGTAGTAACTTTCATTTACAACTCGAAAAGCTTTATGCAAAGAAAGCAGCGAAACAGGCGCAGTTACACTTAAGAGGCTTATGTTTTGCAATTGTGGATGAAGCCGATAGTGTTTTTATAGATGAATCAAGAACACCATTGATTCTTTCTCGAGAAACTAATTCTCTTGACGAGTTGTATGTTTATCAGCAGGCACTTGAAATTGCAGGGCAATTGAAAGAAGCAAGTGATTTTATAATAGATCAGCGAAATCAACATATACAATTAACAGGATCTGGTATTAATCGCATTAAGCAAATGGTTGAGTCACTATCAGGTATTTGGTCGGCGGAAAGGCGCAGTCGTGAATTAATTGTTCAAGCATTGTCGGCACTATATTTGTTTTTGAAGGATGTTAATTACCTTGTTAAAGATGGAAAAGTATTAATTATTGATGAATTTACTGGACGTGTGATGGCTGATCGTTCGTGGGAGCGAGGCTTGCATCAGCTAATAGAAACTAAAGAAGGCTGTGAAATGAGTAGGCAAAAAGAAACACTTTGTCGAATTAGCTATCAATCTTTTTTTCAACGCTATCTACATCTTGCGGGGATGACGGGAACAGGAAAAGAAGTGGCGAGAGAATTATTCTCTGTTTATCGGCAGCCTGTTATTAAGGTGCCTACCAATAAGCAAGGCAAACGGAAACAATTCTGTGCGCGTTATTTCACGACTGCATCACAAAAATGGACGGCTATAGTTGAACGTATTGTAGAAATTCATCAACAAGGGCGACCTATTTTAATAGGTAGCCGTTCGGTTGAAGCATCAGAGCATTTAGGGCAATTGTTGACTAAGAAAAGATTGCCTCATCAATTATTAAATGCTCGACAGGATGCTGACGAAGCAGAAATCATTAAAATGGCGGGTAGTCTAGGGGCGATTACTGTGGCAACGAATATGGCAGGAAGAGGGACAGATATTATTTTAGCCCCTAGTGTTAATGAAATTGGCGGCTTGCATGTAATTGTCAGTGAATGTCATGAGTCTAGGCGTATAGATAGACAGTTATTTGGTCGATGTGGTCGGCAAGGCAATGAGGGCAGTTATGAAATGTTTTTATCATTTGATGATGAAATAGTAACCAAATATACACCTCTTATCGCGTATGAATTGGCTAAAAAAATGTGTGGATATGGTTATCAAAAAATAGCCGCAGCAGTTTTTTACTTGGCGCAAACACGGGCAGAAAAATACCATGCAGCCATCCGTAGAGATTTGCTAAAAATGGATGAGAACTTACAAAACCTGTTAGCATTTTCTGGAAAACCTGAATAGGAAATTAGGATGTGTCGAATAATAATAAAAAAATCTGTTATCAGCCTATTGCTGGTGCTTTCTAATACAGTATTTGCTGGCAATGGGAAGGTCTTAGATTGTGTGCTGGAGCCGTCAATGGTTGTTGAGCTGAGCAGTCAAGTTCGTGGTGTAATTGAGAATATTTATGTTGAACGTACTGATGTTGTTAAAAATGGGCAGCTAGTTGCTAATTTAATGTCGGGAGTGGAGAAGGTCAGTGTTCAATTGGCTATGGATAGATCGAAAATGGTTGTAGATATAAAATCTAGAAAAGCTGAACAAAAATTTAGAAAGCATACCTTCGAGCAGGTAAAAGAGCTTTACAGGAAAAAGCTTGCCTCACAGCGTGAATATGAAGACGCTAAAACCTCAAGTATTGTTGCAGACATTGAACTGGAAAAAGCTATAGAACTAAAGTACCTGGCAGGTATGGAGTTGAAACGTACTCAAGAGATACTTAAACTTCGTTCTATGCACAGCATGATTGATGGCGTAGTAGTAGACGTGATGAAGTCACCAGGTGAATTTGTTGAGGAACAACCAGTCATGAAAATCGCTCAAATTGATCCCCTTTTTGTTGAAGTAATCGTACCTGAAACATTAATGGGCAGGGTTAAGGTGGGAAAACAATTAAAGGTTAATATTGAAATACCAATAGCAGCTAGCCATTTGGCAACAGTGAGTGCAGTCGATCAAATTATTGATGCTACAAGTGGTACCTTTGGGGTACGGCTGATACTACCTAATCCAGATAATAAAATTCATGCGGGTCAACGTTGCCAAGTTGTTTTGGTTGATGAACCCCTGAAACTCAACTTAAATAAATATAAAAATAAAAGGTAACTCGCGGTAAATAATTAACAAAACATCTTGCCTGGGATTTAGTGTGATTTTTATGATTTCTGGTAAATTGGGTAATAGTCTTTATCAAGGAGATAAGGGGGATGATTTTTAGGTGGAGTCATGGCTTCGATTATTGAGGCTTATAAAATCATCCCAGCCCAGCGAGCTATTTTATCTTAATTTTATGGGTAGATGCTTCTGTAAGGTACAATAAAGCTTTATGCAGATTGTTGATTATTTAATTTTTTGGGGGCTTATTCTCTGTTCTTGAGAACGATTAAATAAACTTGTATAGATGATACTCTATCCGTTTGTGGCGGAGAGTTTTATTTGTTTTTTTAGGAATTAATAATGCCTATTTCACTGGCTGTTTTAGAACAAATTATTCGTGAGGCGGGTGATATTGCCATGCGTCATTTCAAAAATTTAGATAATGTTGAGGTCATTAAAAAAAGCCCAAGGGATTTAGTGACAGAGGCTGATGTTGCAGTGGAGGCTTTTTTAAAACAGGCTTTAGCTAAAGCCTATCCTCAATATGGTTTTTGGGGGGAAGAAAGTGGGCAGTCGGATGATCAATTTAATCGCTGGGTTGTTGACCCGATTGATGGCACACATTCTTTTGCCAAGGGTCAATATTTTTGGTCTATCAGTATCGCTTTGGAAATTGCAGGCGAATTAGTTGCTGGGTCGGTTTATGCGCCTGCTCTGGATGATTTATATATTGCAGCCAAAGGAAAAGGCGCGACTAAAAATGGCAAAGCTATTTCTGTTTCTAGCGAAAAAAGTCTGGATGCCTCAATGATTGCTACTGGTTTTGCTTGTTTGCGTTCTTATTTAGTTGAAAATAATTTAAAACGTTTTTGTCGAATAGCAGAAAAAACAACAGGACAACGTAGATTTGGTTCGGCTGCCATGGATTTGTGTCTGGTTGCAGATGGTCAGGTAGACGCTTTTTGGGAGCAGGAGCTTAATTTATATGATGTTGCTGCGGGTGCTTTAATTGCTAAAGAGGCAGGCGGCACAGTGACAGATTTTAAAGGCAATGAAGGGGTGTTTCCTAAGCAGATATTGGTGACTAATGGCGGTATTTTTGATCAGATTTTGCTATTAATGTAAAAGCTAGAATTGTTAAATTAGAAGCCAATAAAAAGGGGTATGTTGAATAAATCAATATACCCCTTTTTTATGAATTGAAGTAAGTCTTAAGCTTTAGCAAGCTCAGCGCGCATCTCATCAATTACTTTTTTGTAGTCAGGCTGGCTGAAAATTGCAGAACCTGCAACAAACATATCAGCACCTGCTGCTTTAATCTCACGAATGTTGTCTACTTTAACACCACCGTCAATTTCTAAACGGATGTCATAACCACTGTCATCAATTAGTTTTCTGGCCTGGCGTAATTTATCCAATGTTGCAGGGATAAAAGATTGCCCACCAAAACCAGGGTTAACAGACATTAATAAAATAATGTCTACTTTGTCCATCACGTATTCTAAGTGGCTTAAAGGTGTTGCAGGGTTGAACACTAAGCCTGATTTACAACCTGCATCACGAATCATTTGTAGAGAACGGTCAATATGAGTTGAACCTTCAGGGTGAAAAGTGATCATGCTTGCGCCCGCTTTGGCAAAGTCGGGGATGATTCTGTCTACAGGATCAACCATTAAATGAACATCAATAGGTGCGGTTACACCATGTTTTCTTAATGCATCACAAACCAATGGTCCGATTGTCAGGTTGGGTACAAAGTGGTTGTCCATAACATCAAAGTGGACAACATCTGCGCCTGAAGCAAGAACATTATCGACTTCTTCGCCTAACTTAGCGAAATCTGCAGAAAGGATGGAAGGAGCTATCCAGTTATCTGTCATTTTTTTATCCTCTTTGTGTAAAAGCTACATTATATCTTGTTTTAGCCCCCTTATTAAATGAAGTTTTTCTAAATAACTAAAGACTTTGTTTTAGAATATCTGTAGTTAATATTAAGTATTCTGCTAAATACGAGGAAATAATGATTAAAAAACTAACATGCTTTAAAGCTTATGATATTAGAGGTGAACTAGAGCTTGAGCTGGATAACGATGTGGCTTATCGAGTGGGTAGAGCGTTTGCAAGAACACTTAACTTAAAAAAAGTGGTGGTTGGTGGTGATGCCAGGGCAAGCAGTAAAACTTTAAAAATGGCTTTAGCCAAAGGGTTGCAGGATGAAGGCTGTGATGTTGTTGATATTGGCATGGTAGGGACTGAGGAAATTTATTTTGCAACCAGCCACTTAGAAATGAATGGAGGGGTTGAAGTAACAGCTTCTCATAACCCAATTAATTATAATGGGATGAAACTGGTGCGGGAACAAAGTAAACCCGTGTCAGGTGATACAGGTTTGTGTGATATTCAAACCATGGCTGAAAATCAACCTTGGTTAACAGAAGAAAACCAAGGTAAAAAATCTCAAGGACATTATTCTAAAGTTTCAATTTTAAAGTCTTATGTTCAACATCTATTAGGCTATATTAATGCCGAAAATATTAAACCTATTAAATTGGTGGTTAATTCTGGTAATGGTTCGGCAGGGCATGTGGTTGATGCTTTAGAACAAGCATTTGAGATACTGTCAATACCTATAGAGCTTATTAAAGTACATCATCAAGCTGACGCAAGTTTTCCCAATGGTATTCCAAATCCTTTATTGCCTGAAAATAGAGCAGATACTAGTGATATGGTTAAGAAACATGGTGCGGATATGGGAATTGCCTGGGATGGTGATTTTGATCGCTGTTTTTTGTTTGATGAAAAGGGAGAATTTATTGAAGGTTATTATATTGTTGGTTTGTTGGCGGATGCAT
>JAGLUC010000346.1 GCA_023134955.1 Methylococcales bacterium
GGTAAGGGTGAGGAGAAACCAAACAATTCTCTTCTTCAAAATTCTCTTAATTATTCAATAGGTAAAAAAATATTGAATTACATGCTTTTAATTTCTCCTCACCCAAACCCTCTCGGCAATTGCTCCTGCATTGCTCTACTCACCTACATCCGTGTAGGCATCCAGCAAGAGAGGACTTAAGAGCAAGAACCCGTCAATACAACATTGACAGAACACTAGTTTATTCCGTTATTTTCTTAAATGAATACAAATCGTATTTATACAAACCCCATGCTCAATAGAGGTTGTTAGTTTAGATGTTACCCGTTATTGCCTTAGTTGGTCGCCCAAATGTGGGAAAATCCACGCTATTTAATTACTTAACCCGAAGTCGTGATGCCCTGGTTGCTGATTACCCAGGTCTTACCAGAGACAGGAAATATGGTCGGGTAAAGCGAGGTGATAGGGATTGCCTGGTAGTTGATACAGGTGGAATTTCTGATGAAAGTGAAGGTATCGATAGCTTTGCTAAAAAACAGGTGCAAGTCGCATTAGATGAAGCCGATGTTGTGTTTTTTATGGTGGATGCCAGAGAAGGTATGAATAGCTCAGATGAAGCGATTGCAGCTTCATTAAGAAAACTGGATAAGCCAGTCGTGCTAGTGACTAATAAAATAGATGGTCTTAATGCCGCAGTTGCAACAGTGGATTTTTATTCACTAGCATTAGGAGAGCCTGTACAAATTGCTGCCACACATGGTCGTGGAGTTGGTGAATTATTAGCACAAATAGATCGCTTGATTCCACCAGTAGAGGATGAAATTGAGGAACAGGATAAAGGCATTAGTATTGCTGTGGTCGGGCGACCTAATGTTGGGAAATCAACTTTAGTCAACCGATTGCTGGGTGAAGAACGGGTAGTTGTTTTTGATGAAGCAGGAACAACACGAGATAGTGTCTACATACCATTTGAAAGGAATGAACAAAAATTCACCCTGATTGATACCGCAGGAATGCGCAGAAGAGCCAAAGTTTCTTTGCTTGTTGAAAAGTTTAGCATTATTAAAGCATTGCAAGCGGTAGAAAAAGCAAATGTGGTGATTTATTTAATTGATGCCAGAGAAGGGATTACCGAACAAGATGCCCATCTGCTTGGAATGGTGCTAGAAGCAGGCCGGGCGTTAATTATTGGTCTCAATAAATGGGATGGTATTAGTGTTGATCAAAAAAACCTAATAAAAAGACAGCTTGAGGTTAAATTACCCTTTCTGGATTTTGCCGAAAAACATCCGATTTCAGCATTACATGGCAGTGGAGTAGGCAAATTATTTGATGTGGTGCATGATTTATATGATGCCGCTATGGTGGATATGTCTACACCTGTATTAACAAGAATTCTGAAAGAAGCGATTGCCTCACATCAGCCACCTTTAGTGCGTGGCAGACGAATCAAATTAAAATATGCTCATCAAGGCGGACGTAATCCACCGACAGTGGTGATACACGGCGTGCAAACAGATGCATTACCTAATGCCTATAAGCGTTATTTGATGAATTATTTTAGAACTCAGCTTGAACTGCAAGGTACGCCAGTCAGGTTGGTATTAAAATCAACAGAGAATCCTTTTAAAGGGCAAAAAAATAAATTAACAGACAGGCAGATGAAAAAACGGCAACGTCTGGTAAAGCATCATAAGAAAAAATAACTGTATGTATGTGCTGGCTGAGTGAAGGGGGGCAATCCAATGCCATTAAGTTAAGAGAATTAACATAGGATGTGCTGAGGAACGAAGCGCATCATTCATAATTGATGCGCTTCCTTACGTCAGCACATCCTATACTTAGGCTTAACTTAATGGCATTGGGGGGCAATCCCCTTATCCATTACCGTATTCTATTTTGTTAAAATACGGTTATAAAATAATTTTAATCGAGGATGACTGTATGGCGACAATAGCATTTCAAGGTAAACCTATTAACACTTCTGGAGAACTCCCTAAGGTTGATGAACAAGCACCAGACTTTTCATTGGTAAATGGACGATTAAAAAATGTTTCATTAGCCAATTACAAAGGTAAAAGAAAAATTCTGAGTATAGTACCTAGTTTAGATACACCTACTTGTGCGGCATCTACTCGCATATTTAACCAAAAAGCCAGTAGCCTTGAAAATACAGTAGTATTAATTGTATCGGCGGACCTTCCTTTTGCACAGGGGCGATTTTGTGAGGCAGAAGGGCTGAAAGATGTTATACCTTTGTCAACATTCCGTTCAAATTTTGCCGAGACCTATGGCGTTAAAATCATTGATAGCATATTGGCAGGGTTGACAACACGAGCAATTATTATCATTGATGAAAGCGATAAAGTGATTTATACCGAGCTTGTAGCAGAGGTGGTAGATGAACCAGATTATGAAAGTGCTTTGGCAGTTATAAGCTAGCACAGCTCGGTTGATGGATGGAACCCTAACGGCTTGCTAAAAATTTGAAGATGTTATCAATATGAATTTAGTTTGGCGGGTAATAAACGCTATAACGGTAAAATTATTATGTTAAGTGTTCAATTAGAACCCTACGGAATACAAGAATGATAAATTTAATCTATTTTGCCCTCTTTTTATTGCTTTATTGACATATAAAAACCAGTAACTAGACTTTTAGTAAGAGGCAGGTACAGGTATTTTTACCAGATTTATCGACTAATAACAGAAAAATAGATAGATTTGTCCTGTTATTGGAATAATCGGGGGAATATGCCTGAATTAGAGGGTAATACTAACCGAACAAGGCGAATTTACTTATTAATTAATTGTTAATGAAGTTTGGGTTCCTGTTGTCACCACAACCTACGAGTTTGGTTTATAAAACAGAGGATGATGATGAAAATATTTTTTTTATTGCTGCTTTTTTCTAATATGGTTAGTGCCAAAGCGTATAAATGCGAAATTAACGGTAAAAGAAGCTATCAAATGCACCCCTGTCCTGAAGGACAAGGGGATGAAATTGATACTATGGTTAAACAACCAGTAATTTCACTGGCAGAAAAACAAATGAGATTAAGAAATGAGCGCACTATGCAAGAAGTTAAGCGTCTTTCTGCCAAACATAAAATAAAAATAGAAACAGGTGTTGCACAAGGGATGACGATGGCTGAGGTCAGGCAGTCATTAGGTAGACCAGATGCCGTTAATGCTAGTCAGTATGGCGACGGGGCTAAACGCGAACAATGGGTATATAGACATATCCATAAATCGACGCAGTATGTGTATTTTGAGGGTGGTATTGTCACCAGCCAACAATGGTAGCAGCAAGTAGCCCGTATGCAGCGCAAGCATAATGTGGGGTAGACCATATATGACTCCAATGCACTTGAAGAATATGAAAAAGAGTTTAGCGAAAGAAATGAAACAATAATTGTGACATATCGAAGTGGAGGCTTTACTTTAGCTGAAATCGGAGAATATCATTCTCTACATTACTCTACAGTCAGAAGGATTATTCATAATGAAATGCAAAAATAAAGACTTGACCCTAATACTTTGAAATTCCTTTTCCCTACATTTTTTATTTAATTCATCATCTGTCATATAAATTTCCCTGAATACTAACGTCGCAAATAACTGGGCGTT
>JAGLUC010000347.1 GCA_023134955.1 Methylococcales bacterium
CCATGTTCTTTATTAAAGCTCATCCATGCCTCCATAAATGACTTATGATCAAAATCACAATGTTCATTTACTTCCGCAATATACTCTAACCTAAAATCAAAAAGAGATAAAAAATCTTGCAAAACAACAGCATGAGAATTTTCTTGTTGCAACACCAAAAGAACATAAATAAATTCTTCAATATTTAATTTATGCTCACTTCTATGAGCATTTATTTTATTTTGAAATGTGCTAGATTGAATCTTCTTATTATTTTTAGACTTATAATAAGAAGATACTTTCTTATATATATCTTCGATACCAACAGTCTTACAATGAGTGTGCAGAGCCTCAAGGAATTTATCAATTTCTTCTTTTTTCATAAATACGCACCATACTAGAAAATAATTAGGCTCAGAGTAAAATTAGCTTTTCCAAAAGTTACCAATTATCAACAGGTTAAAATCAAATTTTTCATAAATCTAATACTACCCTATTCCATAAACCAAAGACTCAACCAAGGCACATAAGTAATAATTCCCACGGCTAATAACAAAATCAGCATGAATGGAATGGTGGCTTGATAAAGCTCTGTTATTGGTTTGTTAAAGCGATAGCTGGCGATAAATAAATTCATCCCTACGGGGGGGGTAAAATATCCAATTTGCATATTTGCCAGAAAAATCACCCCTAAATGTATGGGGTGAACACCATAATTTAAAGCAATAGGTACAATCAGCGGCACAACAATTATCAGGGCTGAGAAAATATCCAGAATTGCCCCTAGCATTAGCAGAAAAATATTCAGTAATATCAAAAAGGTTAATTTACTATCCACATTACTTTTAATCCATTCAAATAAATGCATGGGGATTTGGGCATCAACCAGATAATTGGTAAAGGCTAAGGAAACACCTAATATCAATAAAATTCCGCCTACCATTTTCATGGCTTTAATAATGACTTTAACCAATCCTTGTAGATTAATTTCTTTATAAATAAACACTTCAACCAGCATAATATAAAGAGCTGTAACCGCTGCAACTTCAGAAATGGCTAAGTAGCCCCCAAAAATACCGAATCCAATGAATAAAGGTAGCGGTAGCTCCCATGCTGCATCTTTAACTGCTGCTATTGCTTCTGCTAATGAAAAAGGTGTTTTCTCTAAAACTGTATTTCGGGTACTCCAGCTTGCCCACAGAGCCAACATGACAATCATTAATATAGCGGGTAATAATCCTGCCATAAATAATTCCAACAAGGTAAATTTCTGCCCCAGATTCATTTGCTGGACAATAATGCCATATAAAATCAGCGGTATTGAGGGCGGTAGTAACAATCCTAAGCTACCACTGGTTGTTACCAGCCCCAGGCTAAATTTCTCCTGATAACCATCCTTAATTAATGCAGGTAATAACAGTGCGCCTAGAGCCACAATGGTAATGCCTGATGCACCCGTAAAGGCGGTAAATACGGCACAAATCACTAATGATACGATTGCCAGTCCTGTTGGCATCCAGCCAAAAAATACCCGTGTTAGTCTTAATAATCGTTCTGAGGTATTGCTTTCAGACAAAATATAGCCAACAAAAGCAAACAGGGGTAATGCCAATAACATCGGCGTTTCTGCAAGTCTGTATAACTCTGCGGCAAAAATTGAAAGATCAATTTCGGTGCTATAAAAACCTAACATCGTTGCTGCTAAAATTACCGCAAACAGGGGCACACCTATAAACCCCATGGCTACAATTAGAATTGCTAAAATAATGATCATTATTTTGTGTTGTTTAGTTGAGTGGTCAATACAGCTGACATTGCATACCGAATAGCTATAATAAACAAAGAGAAAGGAATGATTATTTCACAGAGCCAATTTGGAACTATACCAAAGGCTATGCCGCCATATTGATATTCATCAATAACAAATGTCAGACCATACCAGGCCCCAGCTAAACAGATCAATGCGGTTGCAATGCGACTAAACGATATTATTATTGCCCTGAATTTTTCGGGGAATTTGTCGACCAATACATCAATGGCAATATGTTCATTTTCACGACTAGCGACCATAGCTCCCAGAAGAGCGACCCATAACACCGTAATACGCAATAAAGATTCAGCCCAAATTAAGCCTGCGCCCATAAAATTACGCATCACTATTTGCACAACAGCAATAACAATCATCATCAAAAGTAAGAAAACCAGTGCACTTTCTTCTGTTTTTAATACAAATTGCTGAAGTTTCTTTAATCCGTTGTGATTTTTAGTCATCATTTTCTAAATTTCGCCAAATATTGATCCAGTTTTTTAACCTTTTCTGCTGATAAATTGCCATCCTGAACAAGTTGATTATTAGCAATAACAATTGTTCGCCTAAGCTCTTCTGCTGCTTGCACAGTTGGCTGCAAAAATTTAATCCCTTGCTTTATCATTACCTCTTTTGCTTGTTCGTTATCTCGTCTATTACGTTGATCGACCTCTTTAATCATCTTAGCCATTACCGAGCGAACTATTTTCTGATCCTGTTTGGAAATTTTATTGAATGCTTTTTTATCAAAAGACAAAATGCCAAAAATATAAGATAAAGGTAAATCAGTGACGTATTTAACTTTGGTATGCCATTGCAATGCCAATGCAGCAACGGGTGATCCAGCCACAATATCAATCATATTCGTCTGCAAACCCATTAACACATCACGCAATGGTAAAGGAATGGGCGAAATATCGAATGCTGTTAATGCCACCAAAGCCAAGGTATTATTCTCAGGTACCCAAGCCTTGCGAGATCGCATATGGTCTAATTCTTGAACAGGCTCAACTGACATAATATATGCCATGCCAATTTCCGCAAAACCCAGTGACACAATACCATGCTGCTCAAGTCCTTTACTCAATTCGGCATCCAGATTTTCCCTTATATAATCCACTTCCTTTAGATTATTAAATTTTAAGATCAAATTATAGAGCTGAATGTCTGGATATATCTTGCTTAATGCAGCATTAGTTACTGCCGCCCCGTGCAATTGACCTAAACGCATTTTCCGCAAAACATCCCTATCTTTGCCCATAACACCACCGGGATAAAACTTAAATTTAACTCGCCCTTCTGTTTGTTTAGTTATTTCATTGCCTCCTTCACGTAATTTTTGCATCCAGTAGGAGCCATCAGGTGATAAGCTAGCAATTTTAAAAGTAAAAGCAAAAGCGGTATTACTGCTAATAATCAAAAACAAAAAGACAAATAGCGACATTTTTAAAAAATGTAATTTCATATGTTATGGTAATGGGTAAATTAAAAAATGTTTATCGGTACCGCACAACAACTCTTTAATCAGTTGCCATGTATAGAATTAATTCTTTTTGAGTATTTCAGGATTAATACTCTGTGTAATAAAAATCATGTACCTGATACCAGGCGCACGACAGTGTACCACAAGATTTTTATTATCAGACAACCGTAAGATTTTCTTTCATAATGTTACTTGAATAATAGTCTTATTTTCAAAGCATACAAGCTTTCCAGATTATTTAAATCAAACTGTGTAACAAGCAAGTCTTTAAGCAAGTTATACTATCCCTTATCAAAAACATTAACTTTTTTACCCATAAAAAATCATGCCTGAACCTTTATCCAGTAACGCCGTTCTTTACGCTATTTTGTCTTTAAACAGTGAAATCGCATTACAAAAAGAATATTTAGACAGTCCAGACATCTCTTCTGAGGACAGGGAGAATGAACAAGGTATTCTTGATGATTTGGAACAGGCTTTTATGGAGTTTATCGACTTATATAAAACTCATACTCGAAATGACAAAGACTTACCCAGCATTGAAGAATTATTAAATAGTGAGTTGTAATATGTACACTTTATATGGCATTAGTAATTGTAATACAGTTAAAAAAGCTAAAGACTGGCTGGAAGAAAACCAGATAGAGTACCAGTTTCATGATTATCGTAAACAAGGTCTCACAGCCGAATTACTTGGCTCATTTGAAACTGCATTAGGTTGGGAAAAGCTGCTCAATAAGCAAAGTACCAGTTGGCGCAAGCTGAATGATGATCAAAAGAACAATATTTCAAAACAAAGTGCTTTGCAATTTATGCTAGAAACACCAACATTAATCAAACGCCCCGTGTTAGATACTGGCGAAAAAATGATTGTTGGATTTAAAGCAGATAACTACCATAAAGAATTATGAGTGAAACACTTACCCTCTTAAAAAACCTTGTCAGAAGAGAATCTATCACACCTGAAGATGCAGGTTGCCAAGATGTTTTGGTTGAGCGATTAAGCAAACTCGGCTTTAAAGAAGAGCGTTTAAATTTTGATGATACTCAAAATATCTGGCTAAGACGGGGTGAAGCTAAGCCACTACTAACCTTTTTGGGTCATACCGATGTTGTCCCTCCTGGTCCATTAGACCGCTGGGATTCCCCTCCCTTTGAACCGACTATTAGAGATGGCAAGCTTTTCGGTCGTGGTACGGCTGATATGAAAGGTGGTATCGCATGTTTTGTGACTGCACTTGAGCGTTTTATCGCTAATCACCCAGCTCACAAAGGCTCTATTGCCGTAAGGATTACCAGTGATGAAGAAGGCATTGCCACTAATGGTGTGGTTAAAGTAATTGATGTGCTGGAAAAACGAAATGAAAAAATTGATTGGTGTTTAGTAGGCGAGCCTTCCAGCGATAAAAAAATAGCCGATGTTATTCGCGTTGGACGCCG
>JAGLUC010000348.1 GCA_023134955.1 Methylococcales bacterium
CATACGGGCTACTTTTTCATTACTATGAAAACTTTTGGAACGATTAATATAAACTAACTTGAATAATGGATCTATATTTAATGTCAAAAAACTTTATAAAATAAAACGATTATGCAAATAGATATTCTTGCAATTGATGATGATAAATTTATACAGAAAGTAATTACCAGATCCCTGTCCTCACATGCAATTTCTGTTCGAACAGCAAATGATGGAGAGTCTGGGATTGAAGAAGCGACTCGGGTTGTTCCTGACATTATTCTCCTTGATGTTGAGATGCCGGGCATTAATGGCTATGAAACCTGTGACCGTTTACGAAGCTTAGAAGCAACAAGGAATACGCCCATTGTTTTTTTATCATCACATAGCTCGCAAAGAGAACGTATGCAAGGCTATGAAGTAGGCGCAGATGATTATTTTGTAAAACCTTTTGAAAAAGAAGGTTTACTAGCCCGTATTAATGTTCTTATTAAATATCAACGAGAACGAGAAGAGCTTCAAGAGCAATATGAATTAGCACATAAAAGTGCGATAACCGCAATGACTGGTGCTAGTGAACTGGCTATGGCAATGCACTTCTTAGAGAAAAGCCTGGCTTATCATAGTATTAATGAATTGGGACAAGGACTTCTTGAGACTACCGATCAATTTTTTATTGACTGTTGTGTCATGTTGACTGATAAAGAGCAATGTCTTTGGTTTTCATCATCAGGAACAGTTAGCCCATTAGAAAAAGAACTCGTTGAAAATGTAGACAAAGAAGCTCGATTTGTAGACTTTGGTAGTCGAACCATTGTTAATTACCCCAAGGTTAGTTTGCTAGTCAAAAATATGCCACTGGACGACATGGAACGATATGGGCGAATTAAAGATTTACTTCCCATACTACTTTCAGCGGTCAATTCCAAGATTAATGTATTAGGGACGCAGGAGGCATTAACATTACAAAGTACTAATCTTATCGATTCATTTAAAGAAATTCGAAACAGTTTGTTTGTTTTAGGCTCAACCATTGTCACTAATCGTAAAGACAGTACCGTGATGATGAACAAATTGGTTCAAGATTTAAATTATGATTTTCTCCGAATGGGGCTGGAAGAAGATCAGGAACAGTATTTGCTTAACCGAATTGATAGCGCGATAGATGAAGCCATGGAAGAAATGGATGCAGGGGTAGAAATTCGTCAAGCCTTAACCTTTATTCTACAAAAGCTGAATACAGTAGTGAATAAGCAAGAAGAGCTTTATAACGCATTTACTGAAAGCCTGGCTGTTGAAGTAGAAAAAGAAAATGCGAGCATGGATGATGATGTAGAGCTGTTTTAGTCTACTATTAAAAACCGTACCTGACTGAGTCCATGCTTCGAATTATCATTCATCAAGTTAATTTATCTTCTAAATACTTCCACTGTTTTTCATCTTTAGGTAAACCAAAGCGTAAACTAGACGGGTAACTAAGCAAGCGAGTTAATATACCTTGTTGAGCTAGTAATTGATGGACTTTAGCCGCTTGTTCAGTTTTAATCCAGACAAATAAATCCGTTGCTGCTGTCGTGTTTAAACCATATTTCATTAATAACGAAACCAGTCTGGCAGATTGTTGTTTTAATTGTAATCGGGTACTTTGTTGCCAATCTGTGTCTAATAAGGCTTTACTGGCAATGTAACGACTAGGATGACTGACTGTCCAGGGACCTAATAGCTCATTAAGACCAGTCAGTAATGGCTCATTTGCAATCACAAAGCCGCAACGAATCCCTGCCAAACCAAAAAATTTACCTACTGAACGCAATATAATCAATCCTTCACTAATTGAATGACTGCAAAGACTGTATTCTGGGGTACTATCAATAAATGCCTCATCAATAATTAACCAGCCACCTCGTTGATTTAATCGCTGATGCCAAGTGAGTAACTGCTGCTTACTAAAGCGTTGTCCCGTTGGGTTGTTAGGGTTGATTAAAATTAATACATCAAGATTATTGAGTTCAGTATCAATCATCTCAGTAGATAGCTCAATGACTTGATGACCTGCTTTTTTCCAACTATAAGCATGTTCAGCATAAGCAGGATTTAGTACTCCGACTTTAGATTTGTTACGCAATAAAGGCAAGGATTGAATAGCGGCTTGAGAACCTGCAACAGCAAGGATTGATTGACATTGATAATATTGTTTGGCAGCAGAAATTAATGGGTCGGATGATTCGGGCAAGCGTTGCCAGCATTCAGCAGGAATAACTGGGATTGGCCAACCATTAGGATTGATACCTGTCGATAAATCCAGCCATTGATGCAGAGGGATATTATATTTTTTTGCCGCATCAATTAAGTGCCCTCCATGTTCAAGCAAAACTATTCCCTAAAAAGTCTAAAATAATGACAGCCAGTATCCATAGATAAAGGCAGCGAGTAATCAAAGTATTGGCGTTATAAATATCATTATTAAGCGGATTATTTTGACCACCAAAAAACACTTTCTGTTTAATCTTGCCATGATACCAGGCAGCCCCTCCCAATTTAAGGTTAAGTGACCCTGCCCCCGATGTCATCACAACTCCTGCATTGGGACTATCAAGTAAATGTGCTTGCTCTTTCCAACACTTCAACGCTAATTTTGTGTTGCCTAATAAGGCATAAGATAAAGCCGTTAAGCGAGAGGGTATCCAGTTTAAAACATCATCAAAACGGGCAGCAGCCCAGCCAAAATGCAAAAAACGAGGGCTTTTATAACCCCACATAGCATCCAGGGTATTGCTTAATCGGTATACAATAACACCTGTGGGCCCTGCAATAATAAACCAGAAAACAGGAGCAAAAATGGCATCAGCACCATTTTCCAAGACCGATTCTATGCACGCTTTGCGAACATCCTCTTCGGTCATTTTGTCCGTTTGTCGACTGACAATCATCCCCACTTGTTTCTGAGCCAAAGCTAAATCATGCAAATTAAGAGCATTTAGCACAGAAATAGCATGTTGCTTTAAACTTTTAGGCGCAATAGATAAATAAACAATAATGGGCGCGATAAAGCTATTGATCAAATCAAATTGACTCAAAATATAAACCAATAAGCTAAAAGGACATACCATCAATATTAAAGCAAAGAGCCCCCATAACCTTTGCTGATTATCAGAATAAGTAGACCGACGAAATTCATTTTCAACTTGATTGGCTAAAGTACCAAAGAAAACTAAAGGGTGATATTTTTTAGGCTCACCTAGCCATTGATCTAACAGAACCGCTAAAATAAGGGTCAAACTCATCGTGAATGGTTACTCATTTAATTTATCTCCCTTATTATACAAATTCAGTTCAATTAATTCTTAATCAATGCAAATAAATAAACACATGCAAACACTAATGGTGCAAGGCACAACCTCTGATGCTGGCAAAAGCACTTTAGTCACGGCATTATGTCGCTATTATCTGCGAAAAGGTATAAAAGTAGCTCCTTTTAAGCCTCAGAATATGGCCTTGAATAGCGCGGTTACTATTGATGGTGGAGAAATTGGACGAGCACAAGCAGTACAGGCTGTTGCTTGTGGCTTAGAAGCCCATACCGACATGAACCCTATTTTATTAAAACCTAATTCAGATAAAACCGCGCAAGTGATTATTCACGGTAAAGCGACAGAAAATCAATCTGCCAAACAATATCACTCATTTAAAAAACAAGCCATGGAGGCTGTTTTACAGTCGCATAATCGATTAACACAGCAATATCAAAAAATCATTGTGGAAGGCGCGGGAAGCCCCGCAGAAATTAATCTACGAGCAGGCGATATTGCTAATATGGGCTTTGCAGAACAAGTAGACTGCCCCGTCATTCTAATTGCCGATATAGATAAAGGTGGCGTATTTGCTCATATAGTGGGGACATTGGAATTATTGTCAGAATCAGAACAAAATCGTATCATCGGCTTTGTGATTAATCGTTTTAGAGGGGATATTGCGTTGTTGCAACCTGGGATAGACTGGTTAGAACAGCGCACAGCTAAACCCGTATTTGCAGTGTTACCCTATCTACATGATTTTTATCTTGAAGCAGAAGATGCAGTCGCGGTTGATAAATACCAAAAAAACCAACAGAAATTTAACATTATTATTCCCCAACTCCCCAGAATTAGTAATCATACCGATTTTGATGCCTTACTTTTACACCCGGAAGTCAGCGTTAAATTTGTAAAAGCCCCCATTGATTGTAGCGGAGCGGATTGTATGATTTTACCCGGCAGTAAATCAGTAAGAGATGATTTGAACTGGTTAATAGAAAAAGGCTGGGAAGACACTATTAAAAAACATTTACGTTATGGTGGACGGGTCATCGGTATTTGTGGTGGCTATCAAATGCTAGGTAAAGCAATTCATGACCCGGATGGCATAGAAGGTGAAGCAGGTTCAACTGATGGCTTAGGATTTTTAGACATGGAAACAACGCTACAAGCTGAAAAGTGCTTACGAAAAGTCAACGGTTATTTAACGATAAACAAAGTAGCCGTTTCAGGATACGAAATACATGCAGGCACTAGCGAAGGCGCAGCATTAAAAAAACCAGTGATGATATTAGCTGGTAAGCCAGAAGGTGCATTATCAACTGATAATCTGGTGATGGGGAGTTATCTACACGGCCTTTTCGATTTACCCGAGGTTTGTGAAACAATATTAAATTGGGCAGGAAATAAAAGCAAAAAAGCTGTCAACTTAGCCGAAATGCGAGAACAGGGGATTGAGCAAATAACAGATAGTCTAGAAAATAATTTTGATTTTGAAAAACTACAAATTGCACTCGATTATTTTATAAAGGATAAAAAATAAATCAATGTACAGATAATAGGCTGGAAAAGTAATAATGTGTAGTGTAGCTTAGATTCAATATGACATTTTCTAACATTGATCACAATCAAATCTTACAATGAAAGGCGGTCATCGACCCAGAGCGGTCACTCAAAAGTTACCAGAAGTCATGGTAGAACGGCCAGTTACCTGACCGCCCCCATACAGATCCGGACGAGCGGAACTACCGCATCCGGCTCCTC
>JAGLUC010000349.1 GCA_023134955.1 Methylococcales bacterium
CTACACACCATCCATGGTGTTATTCCTTCGTCAGCGCATCAATTTTAAATTAAGGAGAAATAATGGCTCCCTCCCCAATGTCATTAAGTTAAGGTGATAACATAGGATGTGCTGACGATAGGAAGCGCATCAATCGCGAAAGATGCGCTCGGCAACTGCTCCTGCGTTACTCTACTACACACCATCCATGGTGTTATTCGTTCCTCAGCACATCCTATTTCAGTTTGCTTAACTTAATGACATTGGTTCCCTCCCTGTTTTCTGGAAGCTGTTTTTTCTGAATATGAGGGTGTTGATGCAATTAGTTGTGGAACTAATAATGATGCGGAAACGCCATTATCAGGTGATCTAATTGAATGGTTGGATATAATTTTAGTGATGGAAAACAGCCATAAAAAGAAAGTATCAAAAAAGTATCAAAACCTTTTAAAGGATAAGCGCCTTGTTTGTTTGGATATAGCTGATAATTATGAATTTATGCAGGCAGAACTGGTTAAGCTTTTACAAGAAAAGGTGGCAAAATATCTCTAATTATGAGTGGTGATTTACTCAGGAAATCCCTTGCTGGTACATTTTAAAAGAATTGCTATATTTAGCCTTTGCTGGGCAAAACAGTGGTTGAAGTTAGTGGTTGATACAGGGTTAAGGTAAAATACTGTTAATTCCACTCAATTTTAATTATTAAATTTTATAAATATGGATATTATCCAAGCGATTTCACTTGCTGTATTACAGGGGTTAACAGAGTTTTTACCTATTTCCAGTTCTGCTCATTTAATTTTATTGCCTGTCCTGGTCGGTTGGAAGGATCAAGGATTAGCCTTTGATGTGGCTGTGCATGTGGGTACATTAACTGCGGTGGTGGCTTTTTACCGTAAAGATTTAGTACAGATTATTGCTGCATGGAGCCGATCAGTGGCGGGGAAGGGTGTGACGGATGATTCAAAACTGGCATGGTATGTGGTGTTGGGCACGATACCTGTTGGCCTGGTGGGAATTACTTTGCCAGATGTGGTTGAAACTGTGCTGCGTTCACCTTTAGTGATTGCTGGCGCAACCATTGTTTTTGCTTTGTTACTCTGGTTTGCTGAAAAACAGGCTAAAGAAGAACGAACAACCATCACATTATTAGATGCTATTGTCATTGGTTTATTCCAAGCGGTTGCTTTAATTCCCGGCACTTCTCGATCTGGCATTACCATTACCGCTGGATTAATGACAGGGTTAAGGCGCGAACATGCTGCCCGGTTTTCTTTTTTATTATCAATTCCTGTTATTGCTTTGGCTGGCATGGTTAAAGGCTTGGAGCTTTATAAAACGGCGGAGCCAGCATCCTGGTATTTGATTTTAACCGGAGCGGTTTTATCGGCTGTAGTTGCTTATCTGTCTATCGGCTGGTTTTTAAAATTATTGGATAAAGTGGGCATGATGCCATTCGTTTATTATCGCTTAGTATTGGGTATCTTCCTCATCGCTGTATTTTTTAGACAATTTTAACAGCACAAAAACTGCTCCTGTTCCGCCTTCTTTGGTCGGGGCAGAGCAAAATGCTTGAACCTTATTGTGTTGCCTTAACCAGACGTTAATATCATTCTTTAATACGGGATGGTTGTTAGATGAGCGATAGCCCTTACCATGAATAATATGTACACAGCGATAGCCATCTTCAACACTAAAATGTAGGAAGTGCGATAATTGTTTTTTAGCTTCTTGACTGGTTAATCCGTGTAAATCTAGCGTAGCATCTAAGCCAAAAAAACCTTTGCGTAGTTTTTTTAAGACATTTTTTTGTAAGCCTGGGGCAATAAAGCTAATGCTGTCTTCGTGAGATAACCTTTCAAGGGCTGAGGATGGATCAACTGTATCGGTAAAATCACTTTTTATTTCGCTGGACTGTTCTTTAGGATAAGGCTTGGGCTTTTCTTTAGGTGACAGTATCAATGTATCAGATTTTATCTCATTAACTTTGCCTATAGTTTGTCTAAATAAAGCAGAGTCTTCTGCTGAAAGTATTTTTTTTGCCACGATAGCCAAGTGTTTTGCGCGTTTTTTTGCTAAGATGTTTGATTTTATAGCGTTTTTAAGAAATATGCACATTCTAATAAGTAATGATGATGGATATTTGGCGACCGGGCTGAATGCTTTGGCTGAATCTTTATCTGAAATTGCTGAAATTTCAGTAGTTGCACCCGATAAAAATCGCAGTGCTGCCAGCAATTCACTCACCTTGGAAATGCCATTAAGAGCACAGACATCTGAAAATGGATTTATTCGGGTTGACGGTACACCAACTGATTGTGTGCATTTAGCCATTACAGGATTGTTAGAACAAGAGCCTGATATGGTATTTGCAGGAATTAACCATGGAGCTAATCTTGGTGATGATGTGTTGTATTCTGGTACTGTGGCTGCGGCAACAGAAGGGCGGTTTCTTGGTTTGCCTGCGGTGGCTATATCTCTAGCAAGTAACGACTCTAAACATTTTGATACAGCCGCTCATGTAGCCGTTACATTATTAAAACAAATTGTAAAAAATCCTTTACCTAAAGATACCTTATTAAATGTCAATGTACCTGATTTGCCTATTTCAGAACTTAAAGGTTATCAATCAACTCGATTAGGACAAAGACATAAAGCTGAACCAGTGATTAAATCGACAGACCCACGAGGGAGAGATATTTATTGGGTAGGGCCACCAGGGGCTAAACAGGATGCCGGGCAAGGTACCGATTTTTATGCAATTGATCAAGGCTATGTATCCGTTACACCGCTACAGTTAGATTTAACACGTTACGATAGAATGAATGAAATAGCACAGTGGTTGCCACAGGGGAACAATACGTGAATCAAAGATTACAAGGCATTGGCATGACTTCACGCAGAACTCGTGAGCGAATGATTAATCGACTCAAGGAACAGGGAATTACTAATACTCAAGTGCTTGCAGTAATGAGTGATATACCCAGGCATATATTTGTAGATGAAGCACTGGCAAGTCGTTCTTATGAAGATACGGCTTTACCTATTGGTTATAACCAAACCATTTCTCAACCTTATATTGTTGCCAAAATGACTGAATTATTAATGGAAAATGGAAGTTTATCTAAAATTCTAGAAATAGGCACTGGTTGTGGCTATCAAACAGCCATACTCTCAAAGTTAGCTGATAAAGTTTATTCAGTCGAAAGAATTGAGCCTTTATTGAAAAAGGCAAAAGATAATTTGTGGGATTTAGACATAAAAAATGTCAGTTTTCAACACAGTGATGGTGGCTGGGGCTGGCAAGAACAAGCACCTTTTGATGGTATATTGGTTGCAGCAGCACCTTCTGAAATTCCAGATATGTTGTTACAACAAATGGCAATGGATGGGGTAATGATAATTCCTATTGGAACAAAAAATAAACAAGAATTACATCGAGTAACGCGAACTAAAACGGGTTTTGAAGATGAAGTGCTAGAACCTGTGACTTTTGTGCCTTTTTTATCAGGAAAAGGATAATGTTTAAAAAATTATATGACAAAACATTGGGATGGGCTAAGCATAAACATGCGGAAAAGTATTTGTCTGTTTTAAGTTTTGCAGAATCCTCTTTTTTCCCCATTCCACCCGATGTTATGCTGGCTCCTATGGCTTTATCTCAGCCAGAAAAAGCATTTAGATTAGCCATGTTAACCACTGTTTTCTCTGTTTTAGGGGGGATTTTAGGCTATGGCATTGGTTTTTTTATGTTTGATATTATTTCACCCCAGTTACAGCAAACGTATTATTGGAGTAAATACCTATTAGCTGAAAACTGGTTTAAAGAATGGGGTTTTTGGGCTATTTTTGTTGCAGGGTTTTCTCCCATACCCTATAAGGTGTTTACCATAGCTGCGGGCACGTTACAGATGATGTTTATACCTTTTGTACTGGCCTCTTTAATTGGACGTGGTGCACGTTTTTTTCTGATTGCTATGTTAATAGCCGCAGGTGGCGAAAAGCTGGAAACTAAATTACGACAGTATATGGATATTTTAGGCTGGGTCGTTGTTGGTTTGGTAATAATAGCTGGGGTTGCATACAAGTATTTGTATTAACATGCATTTGTTGTAGCCACTTGATACTAATCAATCGACCCTTTTTATACTTTCTTGTCTTTCTTGGTATTCATATATAGTATTAAATAGTATAGGAGGACATATCATGGCAACAACAAGCTTTACTCTAGGCGAACACTGGGAAGTGTTCATGAAAAATCAAATAGCCAGCGGGAAATACGGTTCAGCTAGTGAGTGAGTTAGTGATGGATGGTTTACGCTTACTTGAACAAAGAGAAACCAAAATTGCAGCTTTACAAAAAGCTATTACAGAAGGCTTTGAAAGTGGCATTGTAGAAAATTTTAGTATGGATGAATTACAAAAAGAATTGGATGTTGAATAGTGCCACGTTATCGAGTTAGCCAACGAGCAAAAGAAGATTTACGGCAAATTGGTCTTTATACTCAAAGAGAGTGGGGCAAGGTTCAAAGGCGAAAAAGAAATTTGGGGTCTACTATAGAATTATGATAACAAGGCTGAAAAATGAATGTTTCTAAATTCTAAGGTATTCAGTTCTTTATAAAAATCATAAATCAAAGACCTGACCCTCCCCTGCATCTTACAACATAACGACTTTCAGTCGTTTTAAAACAACCTATGGACTTTCAGTCCATAGTGGTTGAGTTGGAAAATGATGATAAATAGTTGCTACACACATATCTACAGCAACTGGCAATATTACGCATAGAAACCCCAGAAAAACCCCTTTTGGCAAATAACTTTTTTGCTTGTATTAATATTTTTTCTTTTGAATTCAAAACAGATACCTTAACAAACGTTGATTGAGTTCATGCTTTTTATTGCTAAACTAAACGGTTTAGTTTAGCCTATGCTTTATTCAAAATCAGATTATTTATAGACGAATGACTTTAGAATTAGTAAATATCAAACGACAATCCATTGTTGAAGGTGCGACACGCATGTTTCTTCAATATGGTTTTAATGCCAGTAGTATGGACAAAATTGCCCAAGCTGCCCCTGTTTCTAAAGCCACTTTATACAAATATTTTGACAGCAAAGATGCGCTGTTAGCGGCTGTTATTGAAAACTTATGCCTAAATTTATTTCAGACAGTGGATGATGCCTCAACAGAAACCGAGAGCATTGAAAATACTCTTAAAAAAATTGCATCTGCTTTTGTTGATTTAATTTTTTCTGATGATGCTTTGGGTATGTATCGGTTGATTATTGCTGAATGCCGAGATTTCCCCAAACTAGGTCAGCTTGTTTATGACAGCGCACCTAAAGTAGTTAATACGCAATTAATCACTTATTTAGATTCTTTAAATGTGAGAAATGAGGTGACTATTTTAGATGCCAATTTTGCAGCAGATGCGTTTATCAGCTTGCTTAAAGGCGAATTCCATTTTCAATGTTTACTGGGAATTAGAGCAATACCTCCCTCTGAGGAAAAAAAATCGCATGTAGAGCAGGTTGTTAAGCTTTTTATGCAAGGTTTTATTTATGCCCATTAATAAATACAATTTCTTATTAATATTGCTTATTTTTTCCAAGCAAGCGATGGCAGTAGAGACTTTAGAACAAGTCTTTGCGGATGCACTGAATAAAAATAAGTTGATACATGCTGCTAAGGCAGATACTCAGGCTTCTGAGCAACAACTTTTTGCCGCAGAAGGGCAATATCTTCCAAAACTCAGCTTGTCCAGTGGTTATACGCAATTTGATGAAACGCCTTCGGCAAAAGCAAATTTTGGCGGACAATCGGTACAATTTCCAATGAATCAAGCAGGTAGTTTTAATGCTCAGGCAATGGTTTCTATCCCTGTTTTTACCAGTGGTAAAATTGGACATGGCATTGATGCGGCAAAAGCTGTTAATCTTGCCACGCAGCATAATGAAATGGCAACCGCTTTAAATATTAAACTAAAAGTTGCTAATGCCTTTATTGCTATATTAAGGATACAAAAAGGCTTAATTGTTGCACAAAGCCATGTAACTAATCTTAAAGCGCATGTAAAGGATGTAAACAACCTTTATCAGCAAGGCATGATTGCGCGTAATGATTTATTAGCCGCAAAAGTGGAATTAAGTAATGCTGAGCAGCTTGTTATTCAACAAGACAATCAGTTAGCTATTGCAAAAGCACAGTTTAATCAATTGTTAAACCGTAATTTAAGTGATGAAGTTGAGCTTGTTGAGGCATTTCCCGAAGTCTCAGGCGATGATTTAGCCATATTATTTAAACAAGCCTTAAAACAACGTCCTGAGCTTGAAGTTTTGGCTGAACAAATACGTTCATTAGAAGCTCAGGCGAAAAGTGAAAAAGCTAACTTATTACCACAAGTCAACCTTAATGGCGGCTATCAATATCAAGAAAATGAGTATCAGGCGTTTGAGGGCTTATGGATGGCTAATGTTACCCTAAACTGGACGTTATTTGATGGCTCAACCAATCATCGAAGTCAAGCGGTCAAGCGACAAGCCCTCTCTTTAAAGTCTCAGCGTGATGATTTCATCAGTAATATTCATTTACAAGTTCGCCAAACTTGGCTAGATACTCAAGAAACACTGAAACGGATAGAGGTTGCTAAACAAGCGATTGAACAAGCCGATGAAAATCTGAGAATGAGTATCGAACGTTATCAACAAGGGTTGGCGATGCAAACAGAAGTTCTTGATGCAGAGGATTTACGAACTAAAATTTACAATAATTTTCATAACGCTGAATATGATTCAGCAATGGCTAAATTAAATTTACGTTATGCACTAGGGATTTTATAAATGCTTTTATCTTTTTACACTGTACTTAATAAGAATAAACTCATGACTGATTTTACGCGGTTAAATTATTTGATTAAATTACTTATAGGCTTAATTCTATTACCTGCCTTGGTTGCTTGTGATAACGGTATTGAACTAAATCCTGAACCTATACACACCGTTCGTGTTGAGACGGTTTCAAAGACTAATCCGATTTCTCAAAGACGTTTTGTAGGGCGTGTTGATGCGATTAGTACAGTTGATTTGTCATTTCAAGTTTCAGGTCGCTTGATTAAATTACCTTTGCAAGAAGGCAAAGTAATTTCTAAAGGAAATTTAATTGCCGCGCTTGATTCAAATGATTATCAGTTAGCGATACAACAAGCTCAAGCGCAATTTAATCTGGCAAAATTAGATGTTACCCGAAAACGGAATCTTTTTAAGTCGGGTTCTTTGCCTAAAGCGTTGCTTGACGAGGCAGAAACCAGTATTAAATTACGCCAAGTGGCATTAAAAACCGCGCAAAGGAACTTATCTTATACGCGCATTACTGCGCCTTTTGATGCCTTAATCAGTCAACGCTTAATTGATAATTATACCAATGTCGCGGCGCATCAAGCGATTGTTCGCATACAAGCATTAAACGAGTTGCGTGTACGAATTAATATTCCTGAAAACATGATTAAGTTACTAGATAAAAAAGATAATTTTAAAGCGGTTGCCGTTTTTAAAGACCGTCCTAAGCAACATTTCCCATTAGTTTATCGTGAACATATCACCGAAGCGGGTAGTGTCGCACAGACATATGAAGTTATTTTTGGGCTATCACGCAAACATAACCAGCATGTTTTATCGGGTATGACCGTTGGCGTTATTATTGAGAGTAAATCAGCTACTCAAGCTATTAATGTTTCAATTCCTATCTCTGCTATTGATTATGATGAGCAAGGAAAAGCCAGAGTATGGTTGTTTGACTCACAAACAAACACAGTCTCATCTCAAACAGTTACTTTAGGTGCTATTAATCAAGATAAAATTTCCATACTCTCGGGGCTTAAAGCAGAAAATCAAATTGTCACGGCGGGTGCGCATTTATTGCGACAAGGAATGACTGTGCAGCGTTTCACTTCATTTTGAAAGGGTTAAATTATGAGTTTTGAAATTGCCCGTAGTGCCATTGAGCGTCCTGTTAATACATGGCTATTGGTTTTACTTTGCTTTATTGGTGGCTTATGGGGATTAGAGAGTGTGGGACGACTAGAAGACCCAGCCTTTACCATTAAACAAGCGTTAGTGGTTACAGCTTATGCAGGCGCAACGGCTCTGGAAGTTGAGCAAGAAGTGACAGAATTATTAGAATCAAAAATTCAACAATTACCACAAATAAAAAGGATTACCTCAAAATCAAAAGCAGGTGTTTCAGAAATTACCGTTGAAATTAAAGACACCTTCGATAAAAATACCATGCCGCAGGTTTGGGATGAGCTACGGCGTAAAGTGTCTGATGCACAAAAAAGCTTACCTAGCGGTACTCAGCCCTCAATTGTTAATGATGATTTTGGTGATGTGTACGGTATTTTTTACGCTATTACTGCCCCTGAGTTTTCATACAAAGAAATTCAAGACATCTCTACCTTTTTACGCAGAGAGCTATTAACTGTTCCTAATGTGGCGAAGGTTGAAACGGCTGGCGAGCGTACAGAAACAATTTATATTGAATTAGGCAGTGACCGTATCACTCGCTTAGGCTTATCTACGCAACAAGTTTTTGCTATTGTGCAATCTGAAAACACCGTAACAGATGCTGGGGCTATTACCCTAGATGGGCGGCGTATTCGCATTGTATCAGGTGAAGGTTTTGATTCATTAGCCCATATTGAAGCCTTACGCATTGGTAAAGCAGGAACAACCGAACAAGTTAGCTTAATAGATATTGCAACCATTACTCGTGAAGCCACTGAAATTCCTGAGCATCTGGTTCGCTTTAATGGTAAAGACGCTTTTACGTTGGCAGTTTCTGGAGTTTCTGATGCCAATATTGTCACCGTAGGAAAAACCGTTGAAGCGCGTTTAAAAGAACTCAAAGCACGAATTCCACTTGGGGTTGAAATTCATCCTATTTATGAACAGCACAAGGTCGTAGAATACGCAATTGATAGTTTTATTAATAGCCTCATTGTCTCGGTGGCTATCGTTATCGCAGTCTTATGCTTAATGATGGGCTGGCATATAGGGCTTATTGTCGGTGCAACCTTATTACTGACTGTTTTAGGGACGTTATTATTTATGAGTTTGTTTGGCATTGATATGGAGCGTATCTCTCTAGGTGCTTTAATCATTGCAATGGGTATGATGGTTGATAATGCTATTGTAGTTGCTGAGGGAATGCTCATTAATATGCAGCAGGGAATGGCAAAGAAAAAAGCGGCTTGTCTTGCAACGAATCGCACTCAAATTCCATTACTCGGCGCAACAGTGATAGGTATTATGGCATTTTCGGGGATTGGTTTATCATCTGATATTACAGGTGAATTTCTATTCTCTTTATTTGCCGTTATTTGCTTCTCTTTATTATTAAGCTGGGTATTAGCCATTACCATAACCCCTCTGTTTGGATATTTATTTCTTAACGTCAAAACAACTGATAGTGAAACAGACCTTTATGCTGGCTCGGTTTATAATACCTACAAATGGGTACTTAAAGCTGTATTACATGCTCGATTACTTACTCTAACCATTTTAATTGCTATAACCATTGTCTGCTTTGCAGGATTTGGAACGGTTAAACAAGCCTTTTTTCCAGACTCTAACACCCCATTATTTTATATCAATTATCAACTTCCAGAAGGGACAGATATTCGCACAACTGCGCGTGATATGGCGGAAATTGATAGCTTAATTCGAGCTAAAACAGGGATTGTTTCTGTCGCAAGTTTTATCGGGCGTGGCGCAAGTCGCTATATGCTCACTTATGTTCCTGAGCAACCTAATACTTCGTATGGACAGTTTATTGTTCGCGTTACCGAACTTGAAATAATCAATGATATTGCCGCCGAATTAAAACAAGAACTCAGTGCGGCTTACCCTAATGCAGAAATACGCACCGAACGTTTAGCCTTTGGTTTAGGAACTGCCGCTAAAATTGAAGCGCGTTTTTCAGGTTCAGACCCTAAAATATTACGCCGCCTTGGTACAGAGGCGATGGCTATTATGGCGGCTAATAATGCGCTGATTGATGTTCGCAACAACTGGCGACAAAAAGAATTAGTATTATTGCCTGTATTTAATGCTGAACGCGCTAGAATAGCAGGTATTGGACTAGATGAAGTTGCCTTGAGTTTAAAGTTTTTTACAGAAGGAGTACAAGCCAGCACTTATCGTGAAAAGGATAAATTAATTCCTATTGTCGTTAGACCTCCAAAAAATGAAAGGCAAAATACCAGTCGTATAAAAGACCGCTTAGTCTATAGCTCAGTAGCCCAAACCTTTACCCCGATTACTCAGGTGATTGATTCTATAGAGATGCTCAGTGAAGATGGTTTAATTCATCGGCGCAATCGAATACGCACCCTTGCCGCGCAAGCTGACCCTGCCGTAGGTTTAACAGCGGATGAAGCTCACCGACAAATTAAACAGCAAGTTGAAGCGATAAAACTTCCGCCAAACTATCAACTTGAATGGGGTGGTGAATATGAAAGCTCGCGTGATGCACAATCCGCCCTTAATTCAAAATTGCCTACCAGTATGTTAGTGATGCTACTTATCAGTATTTTACTGTTTGGAAAAGTACGTCAACCTTTGATTATCTGGCTGGTTGTACCGATGTCAGTCTGTGGTGTTGTCATCGCTTTAATCGTTTCAGGAAAACCTTTTACCTTCATGGCATTACTGGGATTATTAAGCCTATCAGGTATGTTAATGAAAAATGCAATTGTTCTAGTTGATGAAATTGATACTCAAATTGCAGAAGATAAAGACCATTACGAGGCTATTTTACATGCAAGCATTAGTCGTATTCGTCCTGTATTTTTAGCGGCTGCCACAACTATTTTAGGCATGTTACCGTTGTTAAATGATGCTTTTTTTGCCAGTATGGCAGTCACGATTATGGGGGGATTAGCCTTTGCAACGCTTCTAACTTTAATCGCCGTTCCTGTGCTATACGCATTGTTTTTTAAAATAAAACCACCTAAACATAAAAAAGCCAATGAATCTGCGTAATTTCATCAACAGGTAAATAACAGGAATAACAAAAAGAGAAAGTAATGGTGCGGTTAACATACCTCCAATTATGGGTGCTGCAATTCGTTGCATTACGTCTGATCCTGCGCCTCCTTCCATCATCATGGGAAGTAAGCCAAAAATAATAATGGCAACGGTCATTACTTTAGGGCGAATTCGCTGCACTGCTCCTTCAATAATAGCCGATTGTAAATCTCTTTTGTTGTTCAAAAGCCCTTGTTGCGAATGCTGTTTTATCGCTTTATCTAAATATAACAACATAATTATGCCAAACTCAATTGCCATGCCAGAAAGGGCTATAAATTCAACAGCGGAAGCTATTGATAACTTGTATCCTAATAAATACATCATCCAAAAACCACCGACCAAGACAAAGGGTAGTGTCAGCTAATAAAGCTACAACCAGACATTTTTAATTGTTTTTATGAGACAGCGACTTATCTGTTTGATCTTTATTTATATCTTCGTAAACTCTTTTACAGCCGAGCGAAAACTTTTTATTGCTCCGCTTAAATCACCCCCAATAATGCGTAATCGTTTAGTACCAAATAGCATTATTACAATGACTCATATTATGGCTAACTGCGTTACACTGATCCCCATAGTAATTTCTCTAATGAACGCGCACGAAATATTCATGGGGCGCAGGTCTTCAGCCTGCATTCTAAAAGGCGGACTAAAGATTCGCACGCCAATGTCATTAAGTTAAGCAACTGAAATAGGATGTGCTGAGGAACGAAGCGCATCTTTCGCGATTGATGCGCTTCCTATCGTCAGCACATCCTATGTTATACCTTAACTTAACGACATTGATCCGCACCCCAACGTTGTTTAAGTTATTTTGTGAGCAGGCCTTAATTTCAATGCATAAGGTTTAAACCTTATATAAAAAAGAAGTATTGGGGAAGACACTTTTGGGCAAGAGGATACTTTTGCGCTACGGTAGGTTAGATGGCAGAAGAAATGATCAAAGAATATTTGGAACATCACTTTGAACCAAGACAAGATGATGGTTTTGAGGTTGAGCGGTCTTGAAGTAAGAGTAGCTGGAAGTACGTTATTTTTATTAAGTAACAGCCATTTCAAGGAGTATTAATTATCAGTTAATAGATTGTAGGAACGGACATTTTAGAGTGAATTGGTTGTGTACTTTATTAACGCTGACACTGGCTACAAAAATAACTGGCACGTTGTGCGATTTTTAATTGTTGTATAGGGGCTGAGCATTGCACACATTCTTCATCTTTTCGTCCATAAACAGCTAAAGATTGTTGGAAATAGCCAGGCTTTCCTTGTTCATTTACAAAATCACGTAAAGTAGTTCCACCTTGGTCTATTGCCTGTTGTAAAACATTTTTTATACAGTCAACAAGTTTTTGGTAGCGTTTTAATGATATTTTTCCTGCTTGTCTTGTTGGTAATATTCCCGCCATAAAAAGTGATTCACTGGCATAAATATTACCGACACCAACGACATTATGCCCATCCATAATAAAGGACTTAACGGTGGCTTTTCTATTTTTGGATAATTGATAAAGATGTTCACCCGTAAACTGATCGGATAAAGGTTCTGGACCTAATGAACTGATCAGTTTATGTTGAGTAATTGGCTCTAAAGTTAATAAAACTGCACCAAATCTTCGGGTGTCATTAAATCTAAGTACTGTTCCATCGGTAAAAATAAAATCCACATGATCGTGTTTTCCAGCAGCTTGTTCAGTATTTACTATGCGTAAGCTACCTGACATGCCTAAATGAATAATCACAGTTGCAGATTGATGGCTTGTTAATAGACAATATTTTGCCCGTCTACTCACATTTTTAATCATTAGACCGCTAACTGCTTGTTTAAGATTATCAGGAATGAGCCAGCGCAATTGTGGCTGTCTAACAATAACATCTGCAATGGTTTTATTGATGATATGAGGGCTAATGCCTCTACAGGTTGTTTCTACTTCGGGTAATTCGGGCATGAATTTGTATGTGCAGGTTAATTTAAGTCTTTAGCAATGTTGTTTTAATAGGTTTAATCCTTTTTAGCCAGTCAAGACTTTGGCTGGATTTTCCAACTGGTCGATATTCAGCGCCAACCCAGCCACCATAATTAGATTGATCAATTGTAGAAAATAACTGTTCAAAATCAATTGTCCCAGTTCCTGGCTGTCCTCGTCCAGGCACATCTGCAAATTGAATATGACCTATTTTGTCGGCGTGTTGTTTAATAAAAGGAATCGTCTGTTCATTCATCATTTGCATGTGATAAATATCGTACTGCATTAATAATAGAGGGTGATTGAATTGATTCACCATGTCTAACATTTGCTGGCTACTGTTGATAATAAAGTCGGGCATATCCATGGTATTAACAGCTTCAAAAACAGTTTTAATACCCATGGGAGCAAAGGTATCCAGGGCGAGTGACAGGTTTTTAATAAAGTTTGCCAGGTACTCTGTTGTTCTTGTTTTATCAGCACATCGACCAGGTAAAACATTAATAGTTTCTGGTTGCAGTATTTCTGCATAGGTTTTACATTGATCTAATGCTTCCAGGAATAAAGCCTGTTTTTCGGGAACGGCTGCTAATCCTTCACCACCTTGTAATAAATCGTCAGCATCAATATTAAATAACACCAGTTTTAGCTGGTTATCTACTAGAATTTGTTTGATTTGTTCTGCGGGTAGGGAGTAGGGAAACTGAATTTCAACAGCTTTAAAACCACAGTTTTTTGCAGCTTTAAAGCGGTCTATTAAATCCAGCTCGGTGAATAATAAACTTAAATTGGCAGTGAATTTTGGCATTGAGTTTATCGCATGTGGAAGGATGGTTTTAGCAAAGAGCTCGTGCCGAAGGCTGCGCTCTTACATGGCTATGGATTATTTATCAAATAACTTAATCAAGGTCGATGGGTCTTGGTCTAAGTAACCTTGATTGCCATGTAACTGCATTAATTGTGCTGCCAGCCCAGACATGGGGATAGAATTACCTTGCTGAGTTGATAAATCAACCGCCATATTTAAATCTTTCAATAATGTTTGTACTCGCCATTTTATCGGCTCATAGATCCCTGTTGCCATTTCTGGGCCGACAATTTGTAGTGGTTTAGAATCGGCAAAGCCACCTGCTAACGCCTGTGGTATTTTTTCTGCATCAACACCTGATGATTTAGCCAATGCTATCATTTCAGCAATCACTAGCACATTACAGCTGACAATCATTTGATTACAAATTTTAGTCACTTGTCCACTGCCCACATGACCCATGTGGGTAAGTTGTTTGTATAAGGGTT
>JAGLUC010000035.1 GCA_023134955.1 Methylococcales bacterium
ATCATAACCTATTGATTTTAAATGACAGTAGCTCTTAAGTAAGTGCCATTAGGGTCAGGTCTAATGTCGTTAAGTTAAGGTGATAATATAGGATGTGCTGGCTGTAGGAAAGCGTGAGCGAAATGCAGTTTATAAGATTGCTTTAAAATAGAATTTAAATATTTGTTATGAGTAGCAAGAATTCATCAGAATGGTTCAATGATACGGAATCTGTTATCAGCGAACCTTTAAAGTTTAAAGTAAAACTTGCCATTGGTGAGGATGCTTACACCTCATTGAGAGTAAAAGATGCTGTATTCGAAGCCTGGGATACACTTGGTGTGGCAACTACGGCTATTACAATAGCAAAATCATCTGCTGTTGCTTCTACATTTTTTGCACCAACTGGATTTTTAGCGGCAATAGGTATCGGAACTGCTGCGACTCCTCTAGGCTGGGTTATTGCTGCAGGCGTGGTTTCAAGTAGTGCATGGGTTGGTATTACACGATATATAAAGAAGCAGTCAAATAGTCGAGTAACAGTAATACCAAAATTTATTAACACGCCTATGGATGTGCTGGCAGTAGGGCTATTCGATCTTATTGTTCCTCTCGCCCTCAAAATCGCCATCGTAGATGGAAAAATTAATAAATCAGAAAAAACATTCATTAGTCACTATTTCATTAAAGAGTGGGGGTATGATCCTGCTTTTGTAAAAGATGGAATAGCATTCACAGAGTCTAATCTGTCAAATTTCTCAATCCAGGAGATAGCTTGTAGTTTGGCAGAATTCCAAAAAACCAATCCAGACTGCAATTACAGAGAAATGACAAAAGAAATGCTTACATTCCTTAAAGGCATTACGGAGTCTGATGGAAAGATTGATGCAAGAGAGGAAATGATAATTGAGAAAATTGAATGTATTTTTGCTGAAGCAAACAAAATAAATATCAAAAAAAATATTGTAACTGGTTGGAATAAATGTACTAATTTAATCGGGAATATCATTAGGAAAGGAATCAAACATTCAAGACACTAACATAACGACATAAAAAACACATGGTGCCAAAGGTTAATATAATAGAGTAACGGAGCAGTGACCGAGCATAATCCAACATTTTCCTGAATGGTTGACGGAGAATAGAAAAGGGGGCGTAGCCATTTTATCGCAATCCACAGCTTATAAACTATTCATAGTTCCTAAGGTATTCGTGGGAACGATTAGAAATTGTTGTTCAATCATAATTGATTTATTTTAGATAAAACTTCCTTTTCCAGAAAACTATTAATAGACTCCCATGTACCACCTATATTTTCCATTAATATGCCATGACGATCAGAATGAATAATGACCAGCTTTTTATACTCAGACCCTAACCCATTCATAATAATATCCGCACTTTCTATATTGGTAACAGGGTCTTTATTCGCATAAATAATAAGCGTTGGTATCTTTATTTTATGCAACTGTTTATTTACAAGCTCATCCATTAAGCGTCTTAACTCATACAAACTTTTAACGGGTACATTTTTATAATTAATGTTCTTATGTTCCGGGTCGTTTTCCATAAAGGGCTTAACACCTTCAATGGATGAAACCCAGTTAACCAATTGATTGGTACCATGTAATAAAGGAATAAATAAAAAAGACTTATCCACAAACTTGACAGGCATGGCTACTGCAACAACTGCAACGATCTTATCATTGTTTTTTGCTGATAATTTAAGGGCTAAAGCACCGCCAGTTGAAAACCCTATAACCACTATAGAGTCGCAATAGGCACTAATAATTTTCAACCCTCTTTGAACTGAATCAAACCAATCTTCAAATGTTTGTTTTCTTAAATCGTATGGCGAAGTTCCATGCCCTTTTAAGCGTACCGCTAAAACTGTATAACCTTGTTCCATTAATGCTTCTGCAATGCCTCTTAACTCAGCGGGTGATGCCAACAAACCATGTATCAAAAGTATGCCTACACCATTGGTTTTCTTGGGAGCCAATAAAAAAGGGACAGGATTTTCATCAGCCATTTCTTCATTGTTAATATCTTCATAACGGGGATTTGAATAATGCTGTTTATCCCATGCTAATGAAATAACTTCATCATCAAAAGCCCATACAGCCAGTTGTTCATCAGATACTTTAAAACATTGTTCATAAGCAAAGATTAAAGCCTTCCGAACGACTCTAATAGGTGCTACTTCGTTGTTATAAACAGCGATAAGATTTTCCATTCTAATCGTGTCAAAATCAAATTCCTGACAAAGTTTAGGCAAGAACTGATAGCTATCGTAATAAGAAACAATCAGCCCAGATGTTTCTGCTATACAGATAAAATTTGCAAATCGTTTATTTTTACCTTCAATTAAATCGTTATATTCATCTGGATTGAGTAAACTTCGATGTAAATTAATAGTTTTATTTTTTTGTAATTCTTTAATAGCAATGTACAGCGTTTTATAAAAACAATGCTTTTTAATTTGCTGTTGTCCACACTCCATACTATACATAATTAAAGCTGAAGCCAGGTGGCTTAAATTTATCGTCACATTAGCGTATATTTCTTCCATATATTGATTGCGTGTGACTTTTGCACTTTTTCTAAAATAATAACCTAATAGTTTTTGTTTCCAGTTTTTGGGCGAGTTATATAAGGAAAATATTTCATCCAGTGATTTAAATTCTGTAGCCACCATATTCAATAAATACCGATTCCACCAATGCCATGCATCATGCGGATCAATAGGTTTACCCATGCGTAAATCCATGTCAGTCTCTTTGAACACTATATTACCTTCAACTAACAATTCTTCAGTTTGCCTGGTTGTTAAACCATCAGCAAAAAAGCCAACACCTTTAAGCAAAAAATTATCTGATGAACGGATGGGGTAAAAAGTAATATTTGAGGGAACTATCAAAGTAGGCTTTAGTGATGCAGTCAGTAATTGATCCAAAGAATCCAGTTTTAAATCTTCTTTCCAGCGCGTTAACTGCTCATAATCTTTAGCACAATACGCATTGCGAATAGTTGCCTTAAAAGCTTCTATGCCCTGCGCTAAAACTGCCGCCCCAGTATGCTGCTTACGCCGTTCTCCAGTAATCCGTGAATAGATACTGTAATGTCCCTGCTTATCCATGACACGACGATCTTTAACCATGCCACCTTCTGGAAATATAATCACTTTCCGGCCAAGGAAAACCTGCCTGGCAAGATTAGCAAACAAATTTTGATGGTCATGAGGAATAACACCAATATTATTTAAATAAGTTGCAAAGACTGAATCATTTTTAAAAAATTCACTCGAAGCAATGGCGCAACTATATGCACCTGTTTGTTCATGAATCAAAAATTGAGGGATAAATGTTTCAAATCGGGAAAAATGATTGCATAAAAAAATATCACCTTGCTCCACCACTTGCTGATCTGCATGAAGCTTCATTTTAACTTTCAGCATTTTACTTAATGATCGAATAATCCTGATAGACCAGTCATAAGTCGTTGCATCTATATCTTTTAGATCATCATAAATTTTTTTTTCTGTCATTCCTTTTAGCCTGAGTGGTAATTCAATGCAGTAAACATGTTGGCTATAAACTTACCACAGATTAGGCTGAGATTTGGTTTTTGGATTGATTAAATTCATTCAGGAAGTGAGGCTTTAGCCTCGCCTGACTCGAGCCTCACTTCCAACAAATAATAATCAACCTGTGGTTTGTTAATAGCCATGATAAAATTAAAGACATCTCTATTAATTCTGAGTGAAAAGGTATGCACTTAAAATGTTTGAGAACCAGACGAAGTTCGCAGTTAATAGCAAGCTATTAACAAGATTTTAAAAAACTTCCGCTCCTGCTCTAGCACCTTACCTACATCCATATAGGCAACGAAGTTATCGAATATTTTAAACGTATAGATTGTAGCTATAAATTAATAGAAGTATCCTTAACTTTAGTCGTTAATTTAATCATCATCAACCTTCTAAACAAATTAACTTGTATTAGCTTTACAAGAAACGTGGATTTTATTACTTTAACAAGCGAAATTAAAAGGTGAAAAAAATGAAATTTCCAATTACGGGTGGCTGCCTATGTGGAGCGGTAAAATATGAGATTCATGCTGCCCCCATAGGTGCTGGAAATTGCCATTGCCGAAGCTGTCAAAAATCGGTTGGAACAGCATATATGCCCGTTTTATTTGTGCCTTATGAAGCTCTTAAAATTACTGGAACATATAAAGAATATGCAACCAGATCAGATAGTGGAAACACCATGAATAGAGGGTTTTGTGCAGAATGTGGAAGCTCTCTTTTCGGAAGAAATTCCGGGTCTGACAAAATTCGACCTGTTAATGCCGCCACTCTGGATGACCCTAGCATCTACCACCCTCACATGGATTTCTGGGTATCTGACGCACAACCATGGGATTTTATGAACCCTGATCTGCCAAAATTTGACAAGAATCCTAAGCATTTATAAATAATAATGGATTGCAATTTAGCCTATGCCTGTCCAGGTAAAAGCTTTGCCCCCATCTCTTTCTTATTATCTGGTCGATGAATAATGACTTGAGTGGGATAAGCAAATTCCAAACGATTCTTTTCCAGAATTTCTGCTATTTTAAAAAGTACATCCTCCTTTATAGCCAACCATTCCGCCCAATCTACTGTTTTTGTAAAACAATAAATAAGTATGCCAATAGATGCGTCATTATATCTGTCTAAAAAAACTAATTGTGTTGATTTAATACCTTGGGTATCCGCTTGAGAAGAAAACTTAAAATTTCGTCTCTTGCTACTATGACTTTGCTTTGGATTTGCAATACCAGGGTGATTCCTGAGCATTTCCCTAATATCGTCTAATCCTTGACGTAAATCATCCATATTACTTTCATAAGTCACACCAACATGCAGTTTAATTCGCCGACCCACTGCTCTACGATTCCAGTTCATCACACTAGAAATGGAAACCAAAGAATTAGGCACGGTAATTAAAGCATTATCAAAGGTTCGTATAGTAGTGCTTCTTAGCCCAATTTCTGCCACCGTGCCTTCAACATCCGCTACTTTAACCCAGTCTCCCATTCTAAAAACATTATCAAGCAGAATAGTAATACCGCCAAACAAATTAGATAAGGTATCTTTTGCAGCCAAAGCAAATGCTAAACCACCAACACCCAGTGTAGACATAATAGCAGTCAGACTAATGCCAAAATGACTTAAACCAAAGGCAAAAACAACAATAACAATCAGCCCTTTGCCTGCCTGCACCCCTAAATTTAACAATTCTTTTCTTAACTCTTTATTTGCCCTGGATATTTTTTGTAACTGAAATAAAATAATACTGTCAATAATCTTAAAAAACAACCAGATAAAAATCAGACTGTATATGGAAAAAGAAATCCCTTCTAAAGAAGTACGGTAATCTGTTTTATAGAAAAAAGCGTAAGTTCCTAAATTAATCCCAAAGAAAACAATTAGCGCTCTAACAGGACTTTTAATCTCATGATGAATCAATTCCTGATGCTCAGCATCCTTATCAGCAACATAAGCATCAATACACCAATTGGTACATTTAAAAATGAAAGGGTGAGTAAAATAAATCAAAAAGAAAATAACAAAGGAAAGCACCGTGCCCCCCGTATCAATCTTGAAAGGAACTAGCCTATGGTTAATAGATTGTACAAATTCAAAATGATTGACATAGGAAATTGCTGATAATAATGAAAACTCTTGAAACCAGTGAACCGAAGCAATTTTTCTAGGGTTACTGATAATATACTCCAGCATATCTTGAAAACTGTCATTATCTAACAAAAAATCTTGATGATTGTTTTTTAACTCAAGAAAAACATTACTCTCCAAAACCCCTTCTGGTAAAACCAGCTGTTTTTCCTGACTCAAGCTTTCATCTAGCAAGGTTTGTGATTTTTTAACAATGGCTTCAATCGTTTGATAATTTTTAGATGCCTGTATTAAATACTCCAGATAAAATCTAATGCTTTGCTTAACCCTATATCCCTCTAGCTTAATCTGATCACGTTGAGCTGCAAGATCATTCCCTCTTTCAGTATTCGCTTTAATTCTGGATTCTAAAAAGGCTAATTTATTTTTGCTCACAACGGATAGTAAATGAGAGCTTTTTGCAACTCTCAGTTGCTCAATCAGCCTATCTAAAGTATCAATCTTATTTTTCAGCATCTCATTAACAACAGTTTCGTCATCTATCTCTAGCAGTTTGCTATTAATATTCTTTAAATCATCAACTGATTTTTTAATTGCTTTTTGGCTTGATATTGGCTCTGACAAAGTTGAAAAACTAAGTATCAGCATTAAAAAAAACACTATTTTTTGCATGGTTTTTATTGGGAATAAATATAATTTAAATGATTAGTGATTCTATCGGCATTTTTCAAGATAATATAACGGCATTAGGGTCACGACATTAGCGGCATTAGTTATGTAGGATGGGCAAAGGGGCTTTATCCCGTGCCCATCAAATTTAAAACAGAAAAGATGGGCACGTCATCCCTTCTTTGCCCATCCTACATGTTAATATTTGGTAATAAAAAATAAAGGGGTTGAATGGCACTTACTTAATAGCTTATTGCTAATAAATCAGTATGTTACGTTAG